>NZ_JASTWJ010000002.1 GCF_030499515.1 Streptomyces sp. DT2A-34
TACGTATTGCTAAGGTTAAGAGCCTCTCATTGTCCGTTCTCTACAGCACCTGGGGGCGGAGAGCCTGGCGGCTCTTAAGTTGGCCTGGCGGCCAACTGACGGGCCTGACGGCCCGTAAGGTGACGCGTCGTCATGCCTGGCGGCATGACTGTGTGTTGGCTGGGGTTGGCCCTGACGGGCCAACAGGAACAGACGAAGCGGGGCCTGGCGGCCCCGCTGTCATGTGTCTGAATGTGTCATGCCTGGCGGCATGACAGTTGGGTGTTGGAATGGGGTGAGTTCCCTGCCCTGCCGGGCAGGGATTGAGTGCGTGTCGGCGCCTGCGGCGCCGTGATGTCGTAAGGGTTTGTTAGACAGTTATCCGGTTCCCCTCCCCCCTTGGTGTGCCGGAGGCCTCGGCCCTGACGGGCCGACAGAACCGTGTGAGGCGGGGCCTGGTGGCCCCGCGGCATTGCCTGCCAGCGTGTCCGGTTTCTTGTGGTGCCCCGCTGTCGCGGGGCCCATCTTGGTTGGTTTTCGGGGGCGTTGTCAGAGCGGGCGTGTAGGTTCCCGGAGTTGTTGGCCCGTCTGGAATGGCCCCGAATACCACTGGTGGGGCGTGGAGGGGTGGTGAGCTGTGCCTGTAAGTCAACATGTTGCCGCTCGGAGGATCATTACCGCTGTTCTGCGGGCCGGTGCGGCGTGGATCAACCGGGTTGAGGAGCCTCGGGCGTGGCGGGAGCTGTCGCGTATGCATGGGGTGCTCTTGTCGAGTCTGCCGGTGGGGGCCGGTCCTTCGACACCTGCCGAGATGATCGATTTGCTGCCGGTGCGCCTGCGGGAGTGGGTGCCTTTGGCGTGGGACGAACTGCCTGCAGCGATGGGGGATTTGGTTGTCCTGGCGGACAACTGTGAGCTGACCGAGGAGGCTTTCGAGGCGGGGATGAACTATCTGGAGGCCCTGTATGGGGACGACGGGTACTTCGATCTCGGTGGGACGTGGCTTCCGGCGTGGGTTCGGCAGACGGCTGAGCAGACGGAGCGGGCTGCCTTTCGGCATATCCGTTCCGGCGGGCAGGCCGGCTATGTGGCGGCGCGGACGATGCTGACTGAGGTGGCGTTCGGCACGGAGCGGGCGTTGGTCGAGGAGTATTCGCGGCGTGGCGTGGCACGGATGGACGTGTATTGGCCTGTTCCCTCGGACCGAGTGTGGGTGGGGGCGTCGTCGTGGTTGTGGCCGTGTCCGCAGTGCCGGTATCCGATGGTGCTGCGGGGTGGGCAGTTGCGGTGTGAGTATCCGCCGCATCAGAGCCGGTTCGGTCTGGTCGCGGGCAGTGGCAAGCGGGGTGGGCCGCCCGAATTGACGGGTGGGCGGGGCCCGTTGGTGACGGCTGCGGAGCCGGCGGAGGGCGTGTTGTGCCTGGACTGGGGGGTGTGGCGGTACATCACCTGTCCGGGGCTGAGTGAGGTGGGCCTGATGCAGTGGCTGGAGAAGCAGGAGGGGGTGCGGGTCGAGCGCTGGGAGAACCTGGATGAGTGGGATATCGGCGTCTACCTGGCGGACGGGCACTCCTGGCGGGTGGACGTCAAGGACCATCAGGATCCGCAGACGATCATCGACCGGCCGCCTGCCGGGGAGACGGTGGTCGTGCCCAACTACCGGCGTAGCCAGGTGAATCAGTTGCAGTCCGGGCTCGATGCGCTGCGGACTGCTGATGCGCGGCGCTACAGCGTGTTCACGGTCAGCCGTTTCAAGGCGGCCGTGACGAAGCGGCTGAAGGGGGTGGGTGCATGACGTCGTCGAAGAACGCGAGGTACTCGGTCAGCGTGCCGCTGACGCTGCGGGCGGCGGTTCTGCTGGCCGCGCGGGTGTTCCCCAACCGGGCGCCGCAGGAGCAGGCCACGTGGCGGCGTGTGGTGGATCTTGCTGATGCGCACTTCCTGGCCACGGGGCAGATGCATCTGTGGGACGGCTGGCCCGATCTTGCTCTGCCCGATCAGGTGCGGATCACGCGGATGCTGCGGCAGCGGCCGGCGGTACTGGCTTCCCATTCGGTGTTTGTCACGGAGACAGCGGCGGTCCTGGAGGGCGGTGAGGCGGTCGAGTTCGCCCCGGCCGACGGGGAGGAGCAGGTGCTGATCCTGCCCGCCGGCGACGAGGAAGCCCTCATCGATGCCTTGCTGGACGAACTCGAGGACAACGCGGCCAAGGGGCAGTCCCAGCCCAGGCCTGCACCGCCCGGCTCCTACGTCAGCGACTTGCGGATCAGGGATCCGCTCAGCCCGTCGGGCCGGGTGGTGGACGTCTTCTACGACCTCGACTACCAAGGTTCCCCTGCTCCCAGCGTGGTGCAGGAGCTGGGTGAGGCCCCGGTCGCGGACGAGGTGGTGATCCCCTTCGCCGACCTGGACGAGATCGCGGGCCGGCTCGATACCCTGCGCGGGCAGGACTACCGGCGCAAGGCGGTCGCGGACATCCAGCAGCACGCCCGCAGCCGCGACGGCACGGACGTGGGCAAGTTCCTGAGCGTTGAGGCCGGGCCGCTGCGGGTCTTCCACGCCCCCACCGGCATGGGCAAGAACGTCCTGAGTGAACTCGTCGCGGTGTGGTGCGCCCGGCAGGGCCGGGTGATCTCGCTGGTCGTTCCGCAGAGCGCGCAGGTCCTGGCCACGGTGTACCGGCTGGAGCAGGACCTGGCCGCCTTGGAGATCTCCGCACAGGTCACGCCGGTCGTCTCCCCCGCCTCCATGATGGAGCTGGCCGAGCAGACGGCCGGCAACCCGCAGGACGACGCGGACTTCAGGACCTGGGTGTACCGGGAGATGTCCTACAGCTGCCCCCTGACCGGGCACGCCACCACCTCTTCCGAAGCGGTGGATGCCTGGACGCCGGGCCAGGAGCCGTGCGACCAGCTCAAGCCCAACGGGGCCAAAGCAGACAAGACCCTGGCCTGCCCGTGGCGCGGCGGATGCGGGAAGTTCCGCCACCACCGGGCCGCAGCTTCGGCGGACATCCTCGTCACCAACCATGCGAACTTCCTCACCGGGCACATCCACGCGCCGGTGGCGGGCCGACCCACCCCGGGGCGGCGCATGACCACCGAGCAACTCCTACTGCACCGCAGCCACCTGGTCATCATCGACGAGGCCGATGCACTGCAGGCGCAGGCCTTCGACCGGGCGGCCCGTCAGGTACTGCTGGCCCAGGACGGGGCGGAGCACACCCCGGTACGCGATCTCGACAGCCAGTTCCGGCGCCACTGCCACCGGCTGCCGATGAGCCTCGAACAGCACTTGCGGCCGCTGATCAACCATCTGATGTGGCTGGCCGAGTCCTACGTGTCCCACCTCGTCGGCGGTGTCATCCAGCCCGACCGGGAACGGCGCAACATGGTCGTCCCGCGGCGCTGGGACGCCATGTTCGCCTCCCGGATCTTCCACCTGGAGGCGGGTGAACGGCCCACCGCGCAGCAGATGCAGGCGGTCAACCAGCTCTACAAGCGGGAGGGCCCGCTGGAGTTCGCCGATGAGATCGAGGGGCTGACCGAGTTGAGGGAGCTGCTGTCCTCGGTCACGGACCTGGCCGGCGGGCTGGACCGGCTCACCCACGCCACCTTGCAGCGCATCGGGGAAGCTTTCGCGGGGATCACCGGTGAGACAGGCGACAAGCGGCTGTCCTCCCTGGCACTGCTCGCGGCCCGGCGTGCGTATCTGGAGGAGATGGCCAGCATCCTGCACCGCATCGTCGGGGTCGCGGCGCCGCTGCAGGGAGCGGGGATCTCCGCCGGCAACAGCCTGGTGGACGCGCTGGCTTCGCACGTGCCGTGGCGGGCCGCTCCCTACGGCCCTTTGGGGCGGGCGCTGTTCGCGTTCTCCGAGACGTTCGACCCGGCCGACCGGCATCAGACGGCGCTGCGGCTGAAGTCCTATGTCGGGGATCCGCACACCCACCTGGCCTACCTGGGCGAGATGACCGCGCTCGCCCATACCGGCACCCGCCGAGCGGTGATCGGGATGTCCGCAACGGCGTTCATGCCGTACGCGCCGCGTCATCACCTCCTGCCGGAGCCGACCTGGTACGTGCCGGACGACGTCAACGGAAGCCTCACCGTCGAGCTGCAGGCCGGCCAGGACGACGGCGCGGGCATCGTGGTGTCCGGCACCGAGGGGGTCAGCCGGGAGCGCGCCTACACGGCCATGGGGCGCAGCGTCGGCAAGGACCTTCCCGCACAGCTCGACACAGTGACCGCCAATCCAGCCACCGCACACCGCGCGTATGCGCTGCTCGCGCCGACCGCCTACAACGCCGGCCCGGCTCTCGCCCGCGGCATGATCGACGCAGGGGTCGCGGCATCCGAGATCTGCGTAGCGGTGCACCCGCAGAAGATGGCTGCGCTGGAGCGGATGCCGCCCGGCTGGGTGCCCATCTCCAGCAACCGGCTCGAGCAGTTCCCCCACGCCGTGGGCCACGGCCGGTGCCGGTACCTGATCGCCCCCATGGCACGGGTCGAGCGCGGCCTGAACATCGTCGACCATGACGGGCGCTCCCTGCTGCATGTGGCCTGCCTGGTCAACCGGCCCATCCCGGTGATGGAAGACCCCCCGGTGCTGCTGTCCCTGGTCAACTCCCTCGCCTACCGCCGACGGCGGCCCGGCCCGAATCCTGCGGCAGAGCTGGAGCGGCTGCGGATTGCGGCGGGCCAGATCTTCGACGACATCCGCAGCGGCCAGGGCTACTTCAAGTCGCTGGGCGAGGACGTCAAACTCGCCGTCGTCGCGGAGATCCTGACCCGGCTGATCCAGCTGGGCGGGCGCACCCGCCGCGGCGGCGACCACGGGCGGCTGCGGCTGCTGGACGCCGCCTTCACCCGCACCGCCGCCGACTCCACCCTGCCCGCCCTGTTGAAGCAGCTGCGCGGGAAATGGCAGGACGAGGGCCACATGCCGCTGATCGACGCCGTCTACGGCACCACCATGACCGACGCCCTGCTGGGGCTGGCGGAGCACTCCCCCACCGGATACGGACACGAGATCGAGGACGAGGAGTTGGGCGAATGGTGAGTGACGACCGCGGCCGCCTGTTCACTCTGTCTTTCCCGCTGGATGACCGGCTGCTGGGCACGGTGCACGTCTATCCGCAGGGCGAGGCGTTCGCGCCGGCCTGGCGGCGGCTGCCCAGGCCGCGGGGCAAGGACGCCGTGCAGCCGATCGCGTCCCTGCAGACGGCGGCGCGCGCCGTGACCGGTGAGCGGCTGGTGTTCACCAACCCCGACCGGCCCGCCAGGACCGGCCGCTGGGCCGGGCGGAGTGTGATCGTCACGCCCGGGCCGCTGGACGAGGTAGTGGTGCGCACCCTGATGCGGGAGTGGGAGACGCGGCTGGACGGGCATGACAGCCGTAATACCCTCGCCGCCCTGCTGCGGCTGGACGACGACGGGCCCCAGCCGCTCAGTTCGCTGCTGCACCGCGACGCCATGGGGCGGATCACCGGTCCCCGCTGGGCGTTTCGGGTGGCCGGGTGGCGGCTGGCGGGCATGCTGGCCGCCCAGCCTCTCCCCCTCGACGAGTCGCTGCCTGCGCTGCGGTTCCACCTCGACAGTGAGGGTGACCTGCTGGCGTGGCAGGCCCCGCTGGTCCACGAGCGGACGTGGATCGACGAGGAGAGCGGCAAGCGCCGGCGCATTGCCGGCTACGCCATGGAACGCATCCATATCGAGGTCGAGGCCGTCCCGGGCGGAAAGACGCTGATCGCGCATCTGTCGGCGCGGATCTCGCGCGTCGCCACCCACTACAAGGGCATCCGCAACGTGCTGCTGCGCCATCCCGTCAACCCGGACATCATCCTCAAGGCCCCGATCACCGCCCGGTGGGAGAAGGGCCCGGACGGGTTCATGCAGCCCAAGGAGGTCCGCTACCGCGGGGCGACGGCGCAGATCGTCGAGGCCTGCGGCGTCGGCCGGCTGCCCCAGCCGCCCCTGACGGGGCTGGACGAACTGACCGAGGTGCGCGGGGTGCACCGCACGGGCAAGCACCCGATCGACAAGGGTGCCGGGGCGATGTTCCACGCCCGGCTCGAGGAACACGCCGCACGCGTCCTTGGCCAGGAGCCCGTCGTCTACACCGGCACCCCTATCAAGATCAGCAAGCCGGGCGGGAGCCTGCCGCCCTACGTGCCGGCCGGCAAGATGGCCGCCGCCATGGCCACCGCCCGCCTCGATACGGTGCGCACCGTCGTGCTGTACGAGTCGGCCGAGTGGCACACGCGGGTGATGGGGCAGCTGGCCCGCGACTACGCGCGGCCCGAACTTGCCGATCTGCCCGACGAGCAGCCGGTGGTCCTGGCGCCCGGCTACGAGCTCGTGACGGTGCGGCTGCCCGAACTGGTGCGCCACGGCAGCCACGACCGCAGCCTGATCCTGAACAGCCTGCCCTGGTTCAAGCCCGGTGCCGGGCGGGCGCTGGTCACCGCCCTGTGCGAGACCCGCTACCCCAGCGAGCAGGAGAAGGAGGCGGGGGTGACGGATGCCAAGCACGCGCTCAAAGGGCTCTTCGCCGAGCGCGGCATCCCCTCGCAGTTCATCACCATGGACTCCGATCCCGGCGATCCCTACCGGCTGAACACGCCCGAGAAGGTCGCGCGGTCCAGGGCTCTCAAAGCGGGTCTGCCGGAGCCGGACGTCGCCTACAAGGACGACCACGCGGTGCAGATCGGACTCGGCAGCCTGCACTCCGACTCCGGCATCATCGACAACCGCCTGGCCGCCACCGCCTTCCACCGCAATGCCAAGGACACTGTCCTGGACCGGGAGGCCGTGGCGGTGGGGCTGTGGACCCGCTACCACCGTTTCGATGACCGTCCCGGCCGCCCGCGCAAGCCGGCCGTGCTGGCCATCACGCTGGTCGCCATGCGCATCCCGCTCGGCGAAGACGCCTACTGGCCCACCCTCATGTACAGCGACCGGGGCTGGCTCCCCCTGGCCCAGGCCCGGGCCCTGCACCATGCCGGTCCCATCGGCAAAAGAGGACATCACCTGCGGGACGACCACGGCGGCCCGGACAACGTGCGCACCTATGTGGACGGGGCCCTGGCCGCGCTCAGGAACCAGTTCCCGATCATCGTGTTCGCCGAGGAACGTGAGCGGATCTGGCCCGGACTGTGCAACGACCGGCTCGGGGACGGCGCTGTTCCCGGGCAAAGCCTGATCGCCCAGGGGTGGGATGTGGCAGTCGTGCGGGTCGGTAACGGGCAGGGCACACCCCAGCCGTCACGGCGTACCGGCGGCGGGGGCAAGCTGCCGGCCAACCCACTGCAGCCGGTCATGCCGGAGAAGATCCTCTACCGTCACAATCAGGGGGCCGTGGTGTCCTGGCTGTTTTCCGGGCAGTCCCGCCAGCACGCCGGCGGCCAGCGCACCGGCACCCAGTACACGCGCCGCACCCTGCCCGGCGGTCAACTGGCCCAAATGGGCGCCCCGTTCCATGCCATGACCCGCACCGAATACGTCATCGCCCACCCCGGCGGCTGGCGCGAGGAACAGCTGGCAGGCCTTGCCGCACGGACCTCGGAACAGGCCGCCATGTGGGACGGGCGCACCAACCTGCCTGCGCCCCTGCACCTCGCCAAGAGCGCTGATGAAAAGCATCCCGGCTTCGTCGACCAGGAAGGGCTCAGCGAGTAGGTACGGTGACGGCGGGCACGGCGGCTTCAGGCCCGGTGTCGGCGCGGCCAATGGGCTGTGGGCTGCTGTCGTGCCCACCCGGGGGCTCAGGGTGGCGGGGCCGGTGCGCTGTGCCGCTCCCCCTCACCTGCCACGATCCGAACAGACCGTCCAACTGGAGCGTGCGGCTGGTTACTTGGAGTACGTCTGTTTCCAGCGTGCTCGGTGGCGGGCTTCTCCCTGTCCGCGTCCGTTGACTTCGGCCAGAGACAGCAACGGTGTCCCGTTGTTCCACAGACCAAAGAAGTCACGGTGCAGGGTGAGGATGCAGTTCTCGACCGCGAACGCCTCGGCCTGAGGGCTGAAGCGTGTGGTGGCGACGAAGATGGCCACATCCGCAGCGAAATGCACCTTCGCGCCCAGCAGATCACGCACTTCGCGACTGGCGATCGTCCGATGCGGTGCATACCGCGTGGAGTAGGCCGCCGGCGAGGTGCCCGTGGTGCGGGTCCTTTTCCGTCGGCCCCTCCCCGAACGGGACAGGTCACTTTCGCAACATCCCGCTCTCCAGTGACTGATTCCGGATTGAGGTTGTGAGCCGACCTGCGTGAATGGCACGGTGACAGGCTTCGCAGACCACCAGCGTCTTGCGTCGCCGTTGTGCCATCCGGCGGACCCACTCGGAAGTCTCCGGCCTGCCGGGCTTGTTGAGATCAGCCATCTTCCGGATGTGGTGGACTTGCAGCCCCATCTGGGATTCGCAGATCTCGCAGTGCCCGGCCAGCAGCCGACGAATGAGCTCGTTCGCCCATGTGTGCTGCATGACCGGCTTCTTGTCCGAGAGGAAGGCTCCGCGCTGTCGTTGCAGGGGAATCCCGCCGAAGCGGGCGATCAGCGGCTTCTTCCCTTCCCGGGCGACCGTGACCTGAAAGCACCGCCGCGGGCCCAAGGGGGTCTCGACCATTGCGTTGAATCGTCGAGCCATCTTGGCCACGGTGGAGTGGTACTTCGCAGCCATGGTCCTGAGCAGAGACGCGCCCATGACCCAGTGCAGGGTGTGTAGGCGCCACACGTCCTGCGCCAGGAAGTAGTACTGAACGAACCCGCGATATTCGGTCTGATACTTCATCATGATGGTGTAGTCGCTGTCATGAATCAGAATCGAACGGCACGCAGGTTTCCCTCGGCGCATGTACAGCATGCAGCGTTGCCGAATCACCTCACGAGGAACAAAAAGACCGATACACCCGTTCACTGAACGGCGCGTACCAGTCACCTTGCTGTCCTCATGCTGGACCTTCACGTCATACCCAAGGAAGCGCGCGGCCTGGCTGACAGCGTGCGTGATCAATGTCTTCGGAACCGAGAGTTCCAACCTGAGCTCAGCTCTCAGGAATTCTCGAACCCTCTCCTTGATCTCCTCAGCTTCAGATCTTGGTCCCGCAAACCCGAGGAGCCAATCGTCAGCGTACCTAATGTACTTGAGCCTCCGATACCCTGGATCGTTTGGGTCATTGCTCGGCAGGCGACGGCGTTGCCGCTTCAACTCCCGAACCGCCGAAACATCCTTACGGCGCTTGGCCCGTTTGATCGCGGCACAGACACTCAAGTACTCAGGGTTGCTTTCTCGATGGTCTCCCCGGTTGTAATCCGGCATCAACTCCTGTTCCACGAACCTGTCCAGCCGGTCCAGGTATATGTTGGAAAGTAACGGCGAAACGATCCCACCCTGTGGCGCACCACTGAGCGTTGCGTTCCATCGCCAGTCCTCCAAATACCCGGCTTTAAGCATCCGGTCGATCAGTCGCAGGAACCGTCCATCGTGGATTTTCTCTCCAAGGATCGCGAGTAATATCTCGTGATCCAGGCTGCCGAAGCAGTCCGATATATCGCCCTCGATGAACCAGCGTGTCCCGGTCCAGGTATTGGCCACCTCAGACAATGCTGTATGGCATCCCCGTCGGGGACGGAAGCCGTGTGACCGGTCGGAAAACTGAGGGTCGTAGTACGCGTCCAGCAACAGCCGGACTACCTCCGCCACCAGTTTGTCCGACCAGATCGGCAGACCAAGCGGCCTTGACCCCCGGTTCTTCTTGGGGATCTTGATCCGCTTCACTGGCGTCCACCGGTACGTTTCCGAGCGCAGGGCTTGGATGATCGTCTCGATCTTCGCCAGCGACATGCCGTCCACGGTCTCTCCTGTGACCCCTGGCGTCATCGCACCCTTGTTGGCGTAGATGCGCCCGTAGGCCATCAGGAACAACTGCGAGTTGAAAAGTTGTCGGTACAGCCTCTCAAGCGGCATACCCTTCTTGCCGCGTTCCCGGATGACTTCCAGCACAGTTTCGGCGTTCTGCATTACGCATGCCTCCCTTGCTGAATGCCCCAGTTACCTGTGCCCCTTTGCCCTGCGACCGGCTTTCCCGGTCTCCTTGGCAGGTCGTTACTCCTGCGACTACTACGGGCACTCCGTCACCCAGGCGTGATGCGTGCTCATGTGGTGAGACCGAGTTCGCGTAGGGCGTCGGCGGGGTGGTTGCGGTAGTGGTCGTGGGCGGCGGCGTTGTTGGTCCATCCGGCGAGGTGGGCGAGGCTGATCGCCAGGCTGCGGAAGGTCGCGAGGGCGCGGGGCAGGCTGCCGGTGCGGGCCCGGCAGGCGTCCTCCCCGAAGGTCACGTCGCGGACGAAGTGCTGGGCCTCGATGGCCCACTGGCCACGTACGCAGCGGGCGAGGACGGACGTGTCGGCGACGGTGGACAGGGCGGTGGTGATGCCGAGTTCGGCGTCTGCGTGGATCTTCCCGTCGCCGCGGCCGGTGGTGTACCGCTCCACGAGCAGGGCCCGCGTGGCGTGTGGGAAGTTCACCTGGCCCGGTGCGAGGGGCTGCACGCGCACGATCCTGATCTCATGCCGACCCGAGTTGGCCTCCTCGGTGCGGTGCACGGTGATGGCCGCGTTGGTGGTCTCGTCCCAGCCGAGCGCGTCGAGCCGGGCGAACAGGGCGGCGCGGTTCTCCTTGACGGGGAAGAGGCCGAAGGCGCCGCGTGAGTGCAGGTAGCGGGCGTGGTCGGCGACGGTGTGCAGGGCGTCGGCGGTGACGATCGCGCCGGTGATGTCGGCGATCAGGTCCAGGGCGGCGGTGAAGTGGAGGGTCTCGTGCGGTTTGTGGCGCATTTCGCGCTGGGCGAGCATCACGCCGGGGTCGACCTGGTAGACGCCGAGCAGGTGCAGCTGCAGGCCCTCGCTGTCGCGGGCGCCGCGCACGGTCTTGCCGTCCGCGGCCAGCTGCAGCACGGGCGGATCTCCGGCGATGCCGGCCAGCGGGTCGGCGGAGTGGGCCTGGACGAACGCACCGACGGCGGCGTCCAGCGCGTCGGCGTCCACCCGGGCCAGCGCGCGGGTGAGGGTGGTGGCCACCGGCAGCCTGTCCGGGTCGCCGGCGGGGACTTCGAGCGCGGACAGGATGCCCGCGCCCTGCCCGCTCGCCCAGCGGACCACTCCGCGCACCGAGCGCACCCCGCACAGCATGGCGCAGGCGACCAGGCCCAGCAGCATCGGCCAGGCGTACGTGACCAGGTGCGATGTGCGCGGGTCGGGCACGGCCCGGACCGCCTCCAGCAGCGACGGCAGCCGCTCGGACGTGCACAACTCCTCGAGAACGAGGCCCTGCTGCTCGGCGAGTTGACGCGGCGTGGGCAGGGTCGGGCAGGATGGCATGCGGGCGCGGCCTTCACGATCATGCGAGTGGAATCACGTGATCATGGACGGTCGCGCCCTTCGCCGTTCACCCGCCCCCTGTCCAAGATCCGAGCACGCATCACGCCTGCTCCGTCACCTTAGGGCTCGCGCCCCTTAGGCGATCCCGTGGTACGTCTTCGATGTACGTATCGAGCGCGACGTAGGCCGCCCACTCATCTCCTTAACCTCCCTCGTTGGGAGACGTTTCACGGCCTGGAGATTACCCCGGACATGCAAGCCATCCAGGGCATGCCGTGACGCCGGTTTCAGACGTTATTCCGACGGGAGGGATACTTTCTCCAACTGGAGATTGGGCTTCAGGCAGTTCAGCTTTGACCATATCGCGCGGGTCTCGCGGAGCGTCGCCTTTGAACGTCACAGGGCAGCCTCCGCTTTCCTGGCATGCTGTTGTCCTCTCCCGCTTTCGCGATCAAGTAAGCCAGGCGACCCAGGAATGTTTCTCCAAATTCCTCCCAATTGAGCTGGGGATACATCGAAGCGCCACACGGCGCAATTGCACTGGATCACCATGGTCCGGCCATCGGGCAGCGAGCCGAGCACGTCGGCTCCGTTGTCCCCGCTCCCGCCCACCCGGCGCACCTGCGTGCAACCGTCACGGCGGCATAACTCGGCCACCACTTCCTCGAACTCCGTGCCGGACATGACGTCGATGGCAGCCAGCGTCCGCTGTCCCGCCGCGATCTCCTCCTCCCGCCTCCAGGCAGTGTCCCTGCTGCGCAGCAGCCGGTCGGTACGCCACAGCCGCCATACCATCCAGCCGATTCCTGCGGCGGCAAGCGGGGCGCCGAGGTACAGCAACAACGTCGGCCGCAGCAGACCTAGCAGGACCAGCGCGGCAAGCGCTCCTGCTGCCGCTTTGTTCCAGGCGGTGCGCCGTCTGCGCGCCACCTTGCCCTTGCGTTTGGCCGCCATTTCTGCCCCCTCTTGCACCAGCGGGAGGATTCCTCCCTGTTGTGCAGTGTGGGCATGGCTAGCGGTCCCGCCAGGGCGCAGTCAGGCCATTGGCTTGAACCTCCCCGTCCTGCTGTCGGGCCGGTATCTGGCCGTTCTCCTCGATCAGGTGGATTCGCCTGCTTGCAGGCCGAGTTCGGCCAGGGCTGCTTGCCTCTGCGGGGTGAGGCCGGAGCGGCGGCGGCGCAGGTTGCTCAGCCACTGGCCCAGGCGCACGGGGTCGCCCTCGATCTTCTCGATGTGACGCTGGGGGACGTTGAGATGGCCTTCGCGTGCGCGGAAAGCCCGTGCGGCGGCCAGCCCGCGCTGGAAGGCACGCTCGCGCGCCGGCAGGCGGCTCTCCGTTGCCGGGAGGGCGGACGTGTCGGGCAGTTCGAGAAGTCCCAACTCCTTGAGCAGTGACTTCTGTTCAGGGCGCAGGCGGTCGGAGCGGGCGCGCTGGGTGGCCAGCCATCTCTCTGTCTCGGCGGTCGTCTTGTTCGCTGCCCGGCTCTGACGGGCGGCGTGGCAGGCCCGTTGCCAGGTGATCGGCCAGGGCGGGTTCCACCACCGGTCCAGGGCGGTGAGGGCGGTGGCGCGCTGGTCGGTGAGGGTCTCGGCGCGGGTGCGCTGGGCGGCCAGCCAGCGGCCGAGGGGGAAGCCGTCGTGGATCTCGTCGACGGGGGCGGCGAGGTGGCCGTGGCGGGCGGCGTAGGCGGTGGCGTGGGCCAGTGCGCGGTCGAAGGCCTGCTGGCGGGGGTCCCAGATGATGCCGAGGCGCTCGAGGGCCTGGACGCGTACGGCGTCGAGCGTGTCCTTGGTGTGCAGGTGGCGTTGCCAGGTCAGCCAGCGTCCCAGGGGGTAGCCGGTGGGGTCTTCGTAGGTCTGGGGGACGTCGAGGTGGTGGTGGGTGTGGCGGAAGCGGCGGGCCGCGGTGAGGCCGCGGCGCCATTCGGCGCTCTTGGGGGCCAGGACGCGCAGGGACAGGGCGAGGGCGACTTCCTCGGCCTGGACCGGGTGATCGAAGCGCAGCCAGGCTTCGGGGTCCTCGGCAAGGATGGTGGGGCGGTGGGTGCGCGGGTCGGACAGGCGGGCGTCGAGGCGGTCGTCGTGGGAGCGCAGGGCCTGGATGGTGCGCCAGAGCGGGGTGTAGGCGTCGGCGCCGAGGAGGTCGTCGGGGTCTTCGTCGGGGGTGAGGTAGACGGGGACGACGAGGGTGGCTTTCTTGCCGGCGCCGGGGTGCTGGCGCAGGGCGCGGCCGACGGCCTGGACGGTGTCGACGGGGCTGTTCTTGGGGTCGACGAAGACCACGGCGTCGATGTCGGGGACGTCGATGCCTTCCCCCAGCACGCGGGCGTTGGACAGGACGGCCGGAGTGTCGGGGCTGGTGTGGGAGGTGAATTCGAGCAGGAGACGGCGGCGGACCTGCGGGGCGTGGCTGCCGCTGACCCAGTCCGCCCACAACCCTTGGGGGCGCAGGAGTGCGGGGAGGGCGGCGGCTGTCTCGGTCAGGGTGGTGGCGAAGGCTCGGGCGTCGGCGACACGGTGATGGAAGGTCAGGATGCGGCGCAGCTTGTGGTCGTGGATGGCGCGCAGGGCGGCGACCTGGCGGCCGGCCAGGTGCAGGCCGTCGACGCCCGCGCCGGCTCCGGTGGCCAGCCAGTCACGCAGATCCGCATCGGTGACGACGGGGACGAGGATCTGGTAGTCGGCGAGCAGCCCGAGATCGATGGCGTCGGAGAGGTTGAGGTGGTAGGCGACGGGGCCGAAGATGGTTTCGTCGTCCATGGAGGCCGCTGCCTGTGCTTCGTCACCGTCCGGGGCGTCGTCGGGGTCCCAGATGCGGGGGGTGGCGGTCAGGTAGAGGCGGCGGGCGGCGGGCACCTGGTCGTCGTGGTGGACGGCGGCCCAGGCCTTGCCCAGGCGGCCCGCGGTGCGGTGGGCTTCGTCGACGACCACCAGGCCCCAGGCGAGCAGACGGTGGTCGCGGTGGGCGGCGATGACGGCGGGCAGGGAGGCGTAGGTGGCGTAGACGGTGACCGGGCCGGGACTGGACTGCCCGACCAGGGCGGCCAGTTCGGTGGGGTCAGTGGTGAGGGGGATGTCGCTGCCGAAGGGCTCGTGGGCCAGGGCCTGGCGTTGGGAGCACACGGCGATGGCGGTGCCTTTGCGGCCGGCCAGGCGCCATGAACGGATCGTCTGGGACAACAGGTCCAGGGTCGGCAGCAGCACCAGGATGCGTCCGAGCGGGGCGATGCGGGCCGCGGTGCGGGCCGCGATGAGGGTCTTTCCGGTGCCGCAGGCCGCGATCACGCTCGCGCGGGGGTGCTGGGTGAGGGTGCGGACGGCTGCGCCGACGGCTTCCTTCTGATGGGGCCGCAGGACTAGGGGTGGGGTGGGCATGGTCTCCCGCCGGTGGTCAGGCGCGGATGCGGTGGCCGGTGAGGTGGTGGAGGACGTGCTGGTGGGCTTCCCAGCCGTCGGGGAATTTGGCGTCGACGCCGAGGTGGACGGGTTCGTTGGTGGGGTGGTCGTCCAGGAGGCGGTCGATGCCGGCGCGGGCGACGACGATGCAGGCATGCCGGTGGCGTGAGGTCAGTACGCACAGGCGGCCGGCTTCGAGGTGGAAGCTTGAGGTGTCGCGGCGTCCGGACAGCGGGTGCAGCACGATGGTGACGGCGTACTCGCGTCCCTGGAGACGGTTGGCGGTGTCGACGTCGATCCCGTCCAGGCGGGGATCGGCGCGCAGGAGTTGCTGAAGGTATCCGGCCTGGTCGCGGTGGGCGGTGCCGATGGCGATGTCGCGAGCCTCAAGAGGCCGGCCGGCGGGGTGGTCTTCGCAGTAGGCGGTGGCCTCGCGGGCCAGCAGGCGCTGCGCGATGCTGATCGCGGCGTGGGCTGCCTGGGAGTCGATGCGGCCAGTGTGGCAGGCGGGTAGTTCGTGCAGGGCCCATCCGGTGCGGGCGGCGAGCTCCACGGTTTGGTCGACGGCGCCGCCGCGCACACCTGCGATGGCGAAGGTGAGCCGGCGGGTACCGGCATCGGTGCCGGCGCGGAAGGGGGTGAGGTAGAAGGCGTCGGAGATCAGGGCGGCGGCGGAGGCGGGCAGGCGCCAGGAGACGGGCAGGCTCAGGACGGGCAGGTCGGGGTTCATTTTCAGCAGCACCGCCACGGCGCTGGCCATCGGGTCGTGCGGCAGGCCCATCCAGCGCTCGGTGGGGATGGCGGAGAAGGGGTCGAGCTGGCCGGGGTCGCCGACGAAGAGAGACCGGTCAGAGAGGTGGGCGATCTTCAGGAGGGCGTCGGAGCGCATCTGGTAGGCCTCGTCCACGATGGCCCATTCCCGGTGCCAGCCCTGGACGGTGGCCCACTTACTCGCGGTCGCCACCACCACGTCGGCGGACGCGGCGCGGGGGGCGTCGGTGGTGATGGTCAGGTTCGGTAGGACGTGCAGCCAGTCGTGCAGCCGGGCGGGCAGCCGGTAGGACTGGCCGCTCAGGCGGGCCACGGTCAGCTCGGGCGCGCGCCGGGCGAGGCGGGTGGCGAGGTCGTCGACCTGGGCATTGGTCTGGGCGACGATCATGCAGGGGTGGCGCGGACGGATCAGGTTCTGGGCCGCGTCGACGACCAGGGTGGTCTTGCCGGCGCCCGGCGGCGAGTCGACCACGACACCTCGGTGGGAGGTGGCGGTCAGGGCGGTGAGGATGTGGTCGACGGCCTGGCGGGAGAGGTCGGCGGCGGATGTCTCGGTCATGCCGGCTGCTCCTGTCCGGCCGCTGCGGCGTCGGGGCCTGCGTGGGTCCAGGGGATCTGGTCCCAGTCGGGGAACTGGGGCCGGGGGAAATGCTCGGGTGCGGTGGTGAGCAGCAGGGTGGTGCCGACAGCCGGGACCGAGCGGCGGTTGGGCTTGGTCACGGTTCCGGTGCGGGTGATGACTTCCAGGACGATGTCGGTGCCGTCGGGGGTGTAGGTGATGTCGCAGACGCTCATATGGACTGCCGGATCGTGGGGGCCTGCGAGGCGGCGGTTGGCCTCCAGCCGGACCGGGTCGGTGGTGTGGATGGTGAACCGGGGCCGGAGCTTGGCCCGTTGTCTAGGGCCTTGGGGTTCGATGATGCGGTCGGGCTCGGTATGGGTGACGAGGCCACTGAACGCTTCGCCTGTAGTGCGCCGTTCCGCCATGACGAAGGAGTCTTCCAGCGCGCGGTGGGATTCGAGGGCGGCGGCTGCGTGTTCCAGTTCGGCCAGGCCGATGGCCGCGGCGACGGCGTTGTCCCGTTTGGGCTGGGGCGGGGCGCCGGCGTCGAGGCGGTCGCTGTGGTGCGTGAACTGGCGGATGTCGGTGCCCCAGCGGGCCGTGGTGCTGGGGATGGGAGACATGCCCCGCAGGGTGGACAGCGCCTGCCAGGTGAGCTTCCAGGTGGGTGTCAGATAGTCGTCCGCGGCCTGCCGCAGGCGTTCGACGTGCTGGTGTCGGCGCGCACCGCGGGCGGACTTGAGGCCGGCGAACAGGCCAGTGAGCCGGGCGGTCTCGAAGGAGGGGTCGATGGTGGGGCCGTCAGGCGGATGCACGAGGGGGTTTTCGGCCGCCAGCGCCGCCTCAAGGCCGGTCTGGCCGGCGGGCGGGAAGATCCAGGCCATGAGGGGGGCCAGGCGGGCATCTTCCAGCGGGCTCTGCCCGGTGGCCCAGTGTGTGCTCAAGAGGCGGGTGAGGTTCAGCAGGAGGGAGGAGGCGGTGTACTCGGCGCGTTCGGTGAAGAAGGTGAGCCAGCGGCCGATGTGGGCCACGCTGGTGGCGGGGTCGGTGTCGTCGGGGATGGGCCGGTAGCGCAGGCGGCGCCCGAGGATTTTGAGGTAGTCCACCGAGGCGGTACCGGTGACCACGAGTTGCGGGGCATCGACGTATTCGCGGCGCTCGGGCCGGTCATCCTTGGCTGGCCGGATGCGCTTGTCCTTCTGGAAGCCGCGGATGTAGGCGTGCAGGTACTCGGCGAGGGCGGCGAGGAACAGGTCGTCGCCGCCGGGGGGCGCCAGGAAGAGGTGCGGGTGGTGGGGGTCGCTGCCCGCCATGACGGCGAGGGGGCGGGCGGTCTCCCCCGGCCGGTTCAGCGGCAGGAACACTAGTGGCTGATCGGCGACGTGCAGGTAGCGCAGGCGGCTGAGTGGCTGGGCGTACTGGGTTTCGGCGGCCCGTAGCTGCTGGAGGGTGGTCAGCAGGCTCATGCTGCGTCTCCGAACAGCTCGTTGCGGATGTTTTCGGCGTGCCGCAGGGCCGCGGCGAGGTCTTCCTGGTCGGGGGCCGCCGCGAGCCGTCCCTCGGCCAAGCCGAGGGCGGTGGGGATCGCCTCGACGCTGCCCAGGTTCTCGCGGGCGGTGCTGCCCAGGACGTCGACCAGCTGGCCATCACGTGCCTGGGCCCGGCAGAAGTAGGTCAGCTGGCAGTGGAGGCGGCAGGTGGACCGGTAGCGGGCCTCGGTGGTGTTCACTGCCTTGGTCAGTTCGTCCCGGTCCCGAGTGGCCGTGCGGGTGCGGGGGTCCTTGCGGTCGTAGACGAGGTCGAACGTGGTGCCGTCCGGGAGCTGGGCGAGGAGGTCCTCGACGCGTTCCAGGCGATTGAGCTGGCGGCGTAGGGACTTGATGTGCTGGCGCGCGTCGATGGTGGAGGCCACGGGACGGCGGGAGAAGTTGTGGGGGGTGATGAGCAGCAGGGTGGTGGACACGTGGCTGGGGCTGAGTCCGGCGTCGGCCAGGAGGTCTTGCAGGGCGATGATGTAGGCGGCGCCCTGCAGGACGGCACCGGCGATTTTGTCGCCGGGTGCCTGGCCGTCGATCACGGCGAAGGACTTGATCTCCACGACGTGGAAGACGCCTTGGGACTGGAAGGCGACGAGGTCGGGTTCGAGGAAGACGGGATGGCCGGCGACGGTCAGCTTGAGCACCGGGTGGTCGAGCATCGTCCGTTTCGTGCCGTCGCCGCGGGCCGCCTCGAGGACGAGGCGGCGGGTGCGGTCGTGGCGCAGGGGCAGGGACTTGTCGTTAGTGCCCCCGACGGACAGGTCGTTGTGGGCGGCTTCGGCCAGCGGCAGGTCGAGCACGTCGCGCAGCAGGCTCAGCAGTTCGGCGCCTCCCTGATCCTTGACCTGGGCCTCGAACTGGGCACCGCGGGTCATGGCGCGGGGGGACTTGGCGGGCGGCAGCGGGTGGCCGAGGTGGACGGCGAGGGCGTCCTTGTCGATGCCGGCGGCGTCCAGGAGCAGGCGGCGTCGGCACCCGGGGTTGGCGGTGAGGGCGGCGAGGCTGCGAGCGTTGTGCGGTGTGGCGGGTACGGGGCCGCGCAGGGCGTCGAGTCTGCTGCTTAACGAGCTCACGGGGTTCCTTGCAGGGGCAACGGCGGTGAACAGGGGATGGTCAGGTGACGGAGCGCAGGCGCCGGGCCGTCTCGGTGGGGGCGGAGCCGAACAGGCGGCCCGCTTCGTCGAGTTGCGTGCGGGCGCGCTCTGCCGCCTCGCGCCGGTCGGCGCTGTCGGGGGTGGCGTGGATGGCCAGTTCCTGCTGGGCCGCGTCGTGCAGTAGCTCCCGGTCGGGGACTGCGTCGGGGCCTTGGGGGTGGTCTGCGGCCAGGGCGTGGGGGATGTTGGCGGCGTAGCGGTGCAGGAGCTGGCGTGTGCCGAGGGTCATCGTCTCGGGGTCGGGGGTGAGGCGTTCGACGGCTTCGACGAATTTCATCGCGCCGGTCAGGAAGTGGACGCGGGCGCTGAGTGGTCCCACGATGCGGTCTTCCAGCGGCCAGACGCTGATGGTGAACAGGGCCCTGGCGGGCGAGAGGTGATCCGAGGTCAGGGCGGGACACAGGTAGTAGGGGCGTGCCCCTGGTGCGGAGCGGTAGGAGCGTTCCTCGTCGCGGCGCAGGGTGGCCAGGCGGGTGGTGGGCAGCGATCCTGCGAAGAGGGCGTCGTGGACCTGGCTGATCAGTTTGGGCGCCGCGGGCACGGTGAGCAGGGTGAGGATCTGGTGGACCTGCTCGCGTGCCGGCATCCGGGCGGTCCGCGGCGGGGTGCGCCCGGCGGCGGGTTCTTCCCCGCCGGGCGCTGCGTCGCCGGTGTCGAAGAGGGCGTCGTAGGAGCGCTGGGCCCGGCGCAGTTCAGCGCGGAGGTGGTCCAGCAGGGGCTGGTCGCGGTGCATTTGGGCGTGCCGCATGGCCTGCTGCAGCTGCTGCATGTGCTTTTCGAGGGCGTCCAGGTGCTCCTGCATGCGGAGCACCCTAGCAGGTTCCCAAGTTTCCCGAAGTTTCCCTGAGATTGCCGTGTAGAGTGCCTGTCACTCTACCAACTGCCCTGATGACAGCGGGTGTTGGTTCCCCCTGCCTGGAGACATCCATCTCTCATGAAGCTTCTGCACACCTCCGACTGGCATCTGGGAAAGAGGCTGCAACGCCGTTCCCGGGACGGCGAGTTCGACGCCGTCCTCGCCGAGATCGTCGAGATCGCCCGTCGGACCCAGCCTGATCTGATCGTGCACAGCGGGGATCTCTTCGACCGTTACAGCCTCTCCCCCGGTGACCTCATGCGGGCCATGACGTCCCTGAGCGCGTTACGGTCGACGGCCCCCGTCGTGGTCGTCGGCGGAAACCACGACTCGCCGCACTGGTTCGACGTGCTCGACCATGTCTTCCAAAACAGCGCCGAGCCCGGCGCCCACACGGTCACCTTCGTGCACACCGCGGCGGACGGCTCCGGCGGCGGCCGGGTCCTCGACTTCCCCACCCGCGACAAGACCCAGCGCATCCGGCTGGCGGCGCTGCCCTTCATCCACCCCAACCGGTTCATGCACCTGTTCCCGGGGCTCGGCACCACGCACGGCGCCTACGCCCAGGGCCTGCGCGGCCTGCAGGAAGAACTCATCACACAGCTGCGTGAGGGCTACTCCCCGCAGCAGGACGTCCTCGTCTTCGCCACCCACCTCTATCTCAGCGGTGCGCTGCTGTCCGGCAGCGAGCGCCACCTCGACGTCAACGACGCCTACGCCACCGCACCGGACGATCTGCCGCCCGTCGACTACTGCGCGCTCGGCCACATCCACAAGCCGCAGGCCCTCACTTCCAGCAGGGCCACCGCCCGCTACGCCGGCAGTCCCCTGCAATTCGACTTCGGCGAATGCGACGACGCCAAGAGCGTCGTCCTGGTCGAGGCCGACCCGCAGCGCCCCACCCGCACCGACCCCCAACGGCTCACGGCCGGGCGGCGCCTGAAGAAGTTCACCGGCACGCTGGAAGAACTCGCCTCCAGAGCAGAGGAGTTCAGCAACACCTTCCTGGATGTGACCGTCACCAGCCAGACCCTGATCCCGCAACTCTCCCGGAAGGTCGCCACCGCGGTACCCGACGCCGACGTCGTCTACCTGACCGAAGACTGCGCCGAGACCCGAATCACCCCACTGGACACCAGCGACCTGCCCGAAGAGGAGCCGGAAATCACGGAATCCTTCCGCGCCTACCTCACCGAACACGGCACACCGGGCCGGGTCGCCGACGAGGTCCTGGCCGCCTTCGCCTCCCTGCTGCACCATCCCGACAGCGACGAGCCGCCGCCCTGCCCGGCCGAACTCGGGCTGCAGGAAGCCCTCGCACACCCCTGGACGCCCAGCAGCACCGGATCGGAGACGGCATGAGGCCGCTCAGCATCACCCTGTCCGGAGTCCGCAGCTACACCGACACCTGCGGGCCCCTGGACTTCACCGACAAGAACCTGGTCGGCATTCTCGGCGACACCGGCGCGGGCAAGTCGACGCTGCTCGAGGTCATCCTCTACGCCCTCTACGGCAGGACGTCCTGGGGCGCGTACGGATCACAGCTGATCGCCGACGGCTGCGAAAAGATGTCGGTCGACTTCACCTTCGCCGTCGACGGCACGCCCTGGCGCGTGACCCGCGTCTTCCACAAAAACAGCAACACCCCCCAGGTGAGCCTGAGCACCGAGGGCACGACAGTCAACGGCGCCACAAGGGTCAACGCGCGCATCGAGGAACTGCTGAACCTGGACTTTGGGAGCTTCAAAAGCGCCGTCGTGCTGCCCCAGGGCAAGTTCGACACCCTCCTCAACTCCAACGACACCGACCGCACCAAGCTGTTGAGATCCCTGCTCGGCATCGACGAACTCCAGCGAGTGCGCCAGCGCGCCGCCGACCAGCGGACGCGGCTCGACGACCTGCTGCTCAAGGCGACCGAGGCCCGCAACGACCTGCGCAAGGATCCGGAAGGCGATGCCCACCGTCTGGGCATCCGTCAGGCCGAGATCGAAAAGGCCACAGCCGACCTGTCCGGGCACCTGGACACGCTGCGCCAACTGCGCCACCAGGCCGACGGCCTGCAGCAGCACAGCACGCAGACCGCCCGCGCGGCGGCCGCCCTGGCCGAGCGCACCATTGCCGATGTCCACGCACCGCTCACCGCGCTCGTCGCCGACGACCACCTCCTGCGGGAGCAGCTGGACGACGTCGACCGCGCGCAGGAGGAAGCCACGCTGCGGCGTGACCGGTTGCAGACGACGCTGGACGCGGACCGCGCCACCGGCATGACCGTCGCCGCGCTCTCCGCGGCAGCGGAAGTGCTTGAGAGCGCCCCGGGGGTGCTGAACGGTCTCGGCGAGCAGCAGCAGGACCTGCGGCAGGACCTGGACCGCCTCGAGACGGACGAACGGTCCGTCAAGGAGGACGAGGAACGCCTCGCGGAACAGGCGGCCGGACTTGACGGGCTCAAGGAGAGTGCCGACAAGGCCCGCGCTCAGGCGGACGGTGCCGAGGCAGCGCTGGAACGGCTGACGGGCGCTGTGCGTGTCCTGCTCGAGGAAGGCGCAGCCGCCGCCGAGCACCGCACCGGGCAGGCTGCCGCCCGGGAGCGGCGGGAGGAACTCGCCGCCGCGGAAACCGAGGCCGCTGCCGCTGCCGAGCAGCAGCGCGGCCTGCTGGAGCAGGCCTCCCAGACGGTGGAGGACCGCCAGCGCGGTGACGCCGCCTACACCGCGGGAATGGGACTGGCCCCGGGTGATGCGTGCCCCGTCTGCACCCACACCCTCGATGCCGCCTACACCGCTCCCGAACCGCAGGATCCCAGGGCCATGCGGCAGGCCAAGAAGGCCAAGAAGGCGGCCGCCGATGCCTCCAACAACGCCCTGGCCGCCCTGCAGGAGATCCAGGCCGACATCCGCAAGGCCGAACAGGACGAACAGGAGCGCCACAGGAAGGCCGAAGCCGCCCGCGCCCGCCTGGCCGACCAGCTCTCCCCCGTACAGCAGCAGGCCCGGGACGTGGCGGCCCTGACCGGCCACACCGCCCCGGAGTCCTTCGCCGCGCATCTGCTCGCCGCGGTCAACACCGCCGTAGAGGAACTGCTCGCCCAGAAGTCGCCGAGCGCCGCCGAACGCCTGGCCCTGCTGGACACCCTGCTGCCGGACGCCCGGCTGCGCATCGAGGAGGCACAGCGCTTGGCCGAGGCCGCCGGCGATGCCGCCCGGTCGGCCGCGGGTGAGGTCCAGGCCGAGCAGTCGGTGATCGCCGAGCGGCGCAAAACCCTGGAGGCCGGCCGTAGGAAGGCCCGGCGGGAACAGAAGCGCCTCGATGAGGCACGCCGGCAGTTCCTCACCCGGCTGGCAGCGCTGCCGCACCCAGTGCAGGTCAGCGTCACGGACCCGGACACGCTGCCGTCCCTGGAAGCCATTGCCGCCTGCACATCGGCGGTGACCGCCCACCTCAGCCGCCTCGGCGAACTCGAGCGCGACCACACTCAGGCCCTCACGGACCTGCAGAAGCTGGCCGAACAAAAGGAAGGACTGACCGGCGAACACCGCCGACGCGTCGCCGAACCGCTACGCCGGCAGCAGACCACGCTCGAACTGCGCGCCGACGCCGCCACCACAGCGGTGCGGCTGCTCCCGGACAACGCGGTCAGCCTGCCAGACACCCCCGGCACATGGGACAACCCGCACGACGTCGCGGCCTACGCCACCGCCCTCGACACGGCCTGCTCAGCGCTTCGCGAAGCCCTCGACGCCCTACACCGGGGCACCCAGGAGACCATCAACGCACTGGCGTCCAAAGCCACTTCGGCATTCCAGGCCCTCGCCCCCCTCACCCCTCAGGCGCCGACACTTCCCGCGGCCGCCACGGATCTACTGTTCGATCCCGATGTCATGACCCCCTTCCACAAATACGAGGGGGCTCTACAGGCGGAAGCTGTCCAGGCAGCAGCAGGCCGCGACGAGGCGCTGTCCCAGATCCCGCACGCTCTCAAGCTCCAGGCAGCGATCACGGCCGGCAAGCAGGAGCGGTCCGCCTGGGCCGGACTGTACGAACAGCTGAGCGATTCCCATTTCCCCCGTCATCTGACCGAGCAACGGACCCGTTCCCTGTTCATTCTGGGAAGCAAGCTACTCATGGACCTGTCAGCGGGCCGGTTCGGCTTCAGTGACGACTTCGGCATCGCCGCTCTCGACAACAACACCGCCCGCAACCCCCGGACCCTCTCGGGCGGGGAGACCTTCCAGGCCTCACTCGCCCTGTCGCTGGCCCTGGTCGAGCTGCACAGCCGCACCAACGCCCGACTGGAGAGCCTCTTCCTCGACGAAGGGTTCGCCACCCTAGATGCCGGAGCACTCGACAGCGCCCTGTCCGTGCTGCGCACCCACGTCGGCAACGACAGGCTCCTGGCCGTCATCAGCCACCTCCGCCCCGTCGCGGAGAGTGTCAACGACGTCCTGTGGGTGGAGAAAGACGCATCCGGATCTACTGCCCGCTGGCTCACCCCGCAAGAGCATCACACCCTCATCCGCAGCGACTTCCACAACCTCGCAGACCTCACCTGAACTCTTCCGGTGAGACGCCGAAACAGACGGCCGGTGTCCGCGCAAATCGCTCGGGCGACCACCGGCCGCGCGGCGCCAGCCAGCCGTTTGATCCAGCGCCCCTGAGGCACGGCGCCTTGGGTCCCCGCGCCGGTTGCACGGAGACCCACCATGTGTGTGAGTGAGATCGTGTCGGTGCGGTGCGGCGGTGGGCCGGGCTCGCCAGGGCGACCTCGGCGCAGGATCGGTCAGATGGCCAGGGCGGCGTTGAGCGGCCCCACCGAGGCGACGGTCATGTCGATTGCGCGACGGCCAGCAGCAGTCGGAGCAGGTTATGTGCCTCTTCCAGGGTGAGCAGGGCCAGCCGTTCGGCGGTGCCGTGGCGGGGCGCGAAGTCGATCTCGTCGAGATCGAGGTGGTTGTAGTCGTCCATGTCCGGCGCAACGTGATCCGCAAATGCCGGGTCACAAACAGGTGAGGACATCGCCGGGCCGCGCGCGCAGGGACTGGCCAGCGGGCTCCCGCCCCGGCTCGGGGATCTCGGGGCGGCAGCCCAGCGCCAGTATCCCTCCGTACGGCCGGACAAGGTGCATCAGGCGCTGCGTGGCCGACGCCCCGGCTCTTCGCCGCGGTCTTCTTCGTAGTCTTCTTCTGAGGCATCTCGTGGACGTCGGCGTCCTCGCCACGGGAGGCCTTGGCCTGCTGGACGGACTCGTTGAGGGCGGCCATGAGATCGAGGACGTGGCCCGGCTGCTCGGGCTCCGGGGCTTCGAGGAGGGGCTTGTCTTCCCGTTTCACCTCCATGATCTTCGCCATGGCGTCGGTGTAGGCGTCGGTGAACTCGGGGCCCTGAAGGTGGTCCCGGGTCATGCGGTCGATGAGGGCGAGCGCACCCTCCATCTCCTCCTCCGACACCTTCGCGCTGGGCGGGTCGACGGCGGCCGGATCACAGGCCTCGTCAGGCCAACGCTTCTCTAGCCTTCCTTGAACTGTCGGTTCTGGGGCGGAGAGAGTGCTGCATTGCACAACGGACCGGGTTCCTGGACGGTCGACTTCTACCGCTTCCGGAGGGAACTGACCTGCCCAGCCACGGACGAGTACCTCGGTGTGTACAGGGATGTACACGCTTGGGCGAGGAGTCCGGCGAGCCGCTCTCTGCACCCACGGACCCGAGCCAAATTTGGCGCAGGGTAATGACGGTTATTCAGCAGCTTTCGGAACGTCGCGACGAGCGGGCTGTCGGCGAGCTGCGTCTGGCGCTGCGATCAGGATCCGCCGACGCGCGACTATCCCAGGCCCCAGGCCTCGTGCCCGACCGCACTCGCCCCGAACCTCACTCATCCTTCAATCGGCGCGGGACATCGGGCGGCCCGGGCGTCGGGTCTCCTGCAGCACGAGCAGGGCCGGCAGCTGGGTCATGGATACCCGTGTGTCTCGCTAGTCGCCGGCGAAGAAAAATCCCGGATCGCGTAAGAAGCAGTCCACGCAGTCCCTATAAGAGGTGAAGGCCACTCACACATCCGCCCACCAGACCGCCGAGGTACCACCGAGATGACGTCCTTGTCCGAGTACGTGATGGGTGCAGTCAATCTGATCCCCGTCGCGTGCAACCTCTGGAACCTCCCCGGTGTCGCGCGGCTTCGGACCCGTCTGCGCCGCCTCCCGGCCCCGGCACCGTCTGAGCCGATCCCCTCGGTCTCGTCGACATCGCCTGCCGGCGTGGCGGCCGAGCTGCTGCGGTCTCTGCCGCTGGGAGCCGCCGCACACTACGAGGCGCCGGACGGCAGCAAGGTGACGGTCTGGTGGATAACGGCTCCGCCCGCTGCCGGCAGCGGGTCGGAGGGATATGCCCTGTGGTGAGCGAAGCTCAACGCGGGATCCCGGAGGCGACACCGGCGGACACCGCGCATGCGAGCGCGCAAGCCCTCGGCTTCCTGGATCCCCACGGCGGGCGCGCCAAGTACCAAGCATACCAGCGCAAGATCGCCGAGTGTCTGGCGACACTTCCTTTTCATATCAGCGAAGACGAGCGCTATGAGATTTCCGGTGCTGCAATCGCCGCAGCCCTGCGCAGCGGTCAAATTGATCCCTCTAAACAGCCATTGGCGTACTGTAAGGCGACAGCAATTCGGCTAGCTCGGAAACGTCAAGACAAGAAGTCCCCAGAGGTTCTTGTCGGGGATTACCCCGAGGAATGCCTCTCCATGCCGAGTCCGTGTTCCGTGAGCGAGCAGGGGGCCAGTTCAGGCCGAGCCCCGCAGGACGCGGACCTGTGGGACCTCGTCGATGACATCATCGACCGCCTCCCTAGACCGCGCGAGCGGGACGTATTGCGGCGGCAGAGCACGGGACAAGACGACGACACGATCGCAGCAGAGACCGGTAGGACGAAGAATGCGACCTACCAGGGCCGCGCACGCGGGGTGCAGTCCGTGCAGGCCCAACTGGGGCAGTACATCCGGCCGGGGCACCTGAAGCCGCGGCGGACCTTGGGCGGTGAGCAGTGACAGGCGACGAAATGCAGAGCTGGAGGACAAACGGGCCGGAAGGGGCGACGGGTGTGAACAAGTCTGGAGGGTACGACGAGCTGCTCGCGTTGCTGGCAGGGCCGGCTGATTTCTGGGACCGGCCTGCCGGTGACTGGCCAGCGCGCACCGGCGCTACCGCTGGCATCCAGCCTGGTGTGCGAGAAGCACGGCAGGATGCCAACGCCGCCTACCTGCTGGGAACCAAGGCGCTGCGCCGCAACGACCTCGACAGCGCCGAGGGGTGGTTCGCGGCCGCCTGCGATCAGCAGCACCCCGGTGCGGCCTTCCGGGCCGCACTGGCGCGGCTGCTGGCCATGACATCCGACACGACCGTCCTGCGCGGCCAGGTCGGCAGCGGTAAAAGCCATGCCGTCGCTGCTCAGATGGTCGCTCAGACGAGGAGAGGCACAACCTGCATACTCCGTGGCCAGGTTGGGAGCGGCAAAACCCGCGCGTTCATTCTTCTGACAACAGCCGCCAGGTGGGGCCACGCAGACGCGGCGCACCTCATCGGCCGTCTGCGTACTGGTAACGGACACTGTGTCACCGACGCCGCCTCGTCACTCGGGGAGGTGACTGTCACTGCCGATGATGACCTCACTGGCATGGTGCTGATGGCGGACACCGCCCCCTACGCGCCGCAGGACGCCGAGTTCTACCCCATCACGCAGGCGTTGCTCCGACAGTGCTTTGCCCCCCGCCAACCCGCAAAGCAGCCGCCTACATGCCCTGAACGGCAGCCAGGCGTGGCCGAGCGCCAGTGGGAGGACCCCGCACCGGGTGGTGTGCCCGCACAGCTTGACCGGTGCGAGGACGGCGTCCTGCCGCCGTCGTGGAAGCTGCCGCTGTCCGACGCCGGTCTGATCGAGCAGATGCGCTTGGGCGACGACACCGCATACGAGGAGCTGTACCGGCGCCACGCGGACGCCGTGCGCCGCTACGCCCGCACCTGCTGCCGCGACGCCCACACCGCGGACGACCTCACCGCCGAGGTCTTCGCCCGCATGCTCCAGGCGGTGCGCGGGGACTCCGGCCCCGAGCGCGCCGTACGCGCGTATCTGCTTGCCTCCGTGCGGCGCGTGGCCGCCACTTGGACGAAGTCGGCCCGGCGGGAGCAACTGGTCGACGACTTCGCGGTGTTCGCGGCGCAGGCCGTGCACTCCTCCGAGGTCTCCGATGACGACACACGCAATCTCGGTGCCGCCGTGTGCGCGATGCACGAGGCCGAGCAGTCCATGGCCATGCAGGCCTTCCGGTCGCTGCCGGAGCGCTGGCAGGCCATGCTGTGGCACACCGAGGTCGAGGACGAGTCTCCCAGCGAGGTCGCCACACTCTTCGGGCTGGACGCCAACGGCACGCGCGTGCTCGCCAGCCGCGCCCGCGAGGGCCTCAAGCAGGCCTACCTCCAGGCCCATGCCAACGCCACCCTCGTCGCTGACAACGCTTGGGAGCAGCAGTGGTTCTCGATGCGCCATCCCATCGTGCTGTGGTCCCGCCAGTGCGCGCGTTGCGAAGCGGCCAGTACGCCATGGGTCCGTGGTGGGAGCCAGAGGGAATGCCCAACATGCGTCCATGAGCCGACGTCCCTGCCTTGTGGAGTCGGGCGAGGTTCTCACACCGCGCTTCTGTGGGACGATCCGCATGCCCTCAGCACCGAGGCACCTGTGGCGGGGCGTGCACAGCATCCGCGTTCAAGCCCTGCCCGGATCACGGACTTCACGCACCGCACCTTCCATGCGTACCTGCGCGGCAGCATGGATACATCACCGACGCCCGCAGCCGCACGCTCAGCCTTTCGTGGGCGCCTGCGGGCTGAGCGGCTGCGAGAACAACGGGCAGCGGACAGGGCACTCCTGCTGGCCACGGCACTGTGTGACGACGCCGGCAGCAGCCACGCCGAGCAGGTCGCCGCCTCCCTGCTCAATGCCAGCTTGAGCATCACGAAGCTGGCGACAGGAATCGAGCTGTACCGCCCCAGCCTCCACATGGTCCGCGACGAAACCCAACGCCTCTATCTCTTCACCGACCCGCGCGTCGGCCTGGGCGACCCGGAGGAGCCGCGGCTCGCCGTTCCCACCATCGTCAGCAGCCCACCAGACAACACGGAGGAGCCAGCCCAGCCAACCACTGCAAAAGCCTCACCCCCTTCTGGCCATCCCATCCCGCGAGAACACAGCCATGCAGACCCGCTGCAGGTGTACGCCTTCCGCGCCTAGGAAGCAGAAGGGAATCCGTTGAGCGGCGAGGGGCGATCGCTCGGTGGCGGTGTGGAAGGCTGCACCTCGCAGGCCGTCCTTGCTCGGGCGGGAGTTGAGTCAGATGGGATGTCTCGTGACCAGCGCCATCAACCGTGCTCCGCATGCTTCGTTCCGCCTGATCGTGACCGGTGGCGGGACAGGTGGCCACACCTACCCGGCGCTCACCGCGATCCGCGCACTGCGGGACCGGCTCACCGGGCAGGGGCGCGGCCTGGAGGTGTTGTGGATCGGTACGGCGGAGGGTTTGGAGGCGCGGGTCGCCCCGGCCGAGGGCATCCCGTTCACCACCGTGGCAACGGGCAAAATCCGCCGCTCGTCGAATCCGCTGAAGATGCTCGGCCCGGCGAACGTCAAGGACATGGCGCGCGTACCGCTCGGGGTCGCACAAGCGCGGTCGAAGATCGCCGAGTTCACTCCGGACGTGGTCCTGGCCACCGGCGGGTACGTTGCGGTCCCGGCCGGGCTGGCCGCCTGGCTGTGCCGACGCCCGCTCGTGCTGCACGAGCAGACGGTGCGCCTGGGGCTGGCGAACCGCAAGCTCGCCGGATCAGCCTCGCGGATCGCCGTGTCCTCACCATCCACCCTGGAGCTGCTGCCCAAGGAGGTACGCGCAGCCGCCGTGGTCACCGGCAATCCGGTGCGGCCGGAGATCCTCACCGGTGACGCGGACAAAGCCGTCACAACTTTGGGGCTCACCGGTTTCGACCGGCGGCTGCCCACCCTGTACGTCACCGGCGGCGCCCAGGGCGCGCAGCAGATCAACACCGTGGTGGGCGGGGCGCTGCCGTGGCTGCTGGAGCGGGCCAACGTCATCCACCAGTGCGGACCGGACCACGTGGAGCACCTGGCCTCGCTCACCGCGCAGTTGCCCCGGGGTGCGGCGGCCCGCTACCACCTGACCGGGTATGTCGGCAGCGAGTTGCCGGATGTGCTTGCCCTGGCCGACGTCGTCGTCTCCCGCAGCGGGGCGGGTACCCTCGCGGAGCTCACCGCGCTCGGGAAGGCCGCCGTGTTCATTCCGCTCGCCACGTCGGCGGGCGACGAGCAGACCCACAATGCCCGGCACCTGGAGGAGGCGGGCGCCGCGGTCGCTCTGGCCGGGGAGGTGAGCGCGGACAGGTTGCGGCTTGCGCTCGGTCCGCTGCTGACGGATCCGGTCCGGCGGGCGGACATGGCGCGGGCCGCCCGCGCGCATGGGCGGCCTGACGCGGCACAACGGCTCGTCGATGTCCTTCTGGACGCCGCCGGCGCCGCCGTGTAGGAGGGCGGCGGTTCACAGACTGGTGCTGGTGGCCCGGGTCCAGTTGCTGCGACTGCCGAGTTGGTGGCTGTCGCGCAGGTAGTGCGTCACGGCGAGGGCCTCGTCCTGGGGGCGGGGCGTGATCTCGTTGAGGCGCGGCAGGGTGTCGGAGAGCAGGAGCGCCGCGTGGCGCATGGTGCGCTGCCAGACGTCGCGTACTTCGTCGGTGTCCGGCCAGATCGAGAAGGCGACTTCGCCGAGGATCGGACCGGTGTCGATGCCCGTCTCGATGACGTGGAGGGTGGCGCCGTGCAGGGGTTCGCCGTTGCGCAGCGCCCAGTTGACGGGTCGCGCCCCGCGGTACTGGGGCAGGCGGCCGGGGTGGCAGTTGACGATCGTGTCGGTGGCGTCGATCAGCTCGTTGCCGATGATCTCGTCGTAGAGGACGCTGACGACGAGGTCACATCGGCCGGGTTCGAGGTCGTGCCAGCGGCCGGAGGAGATCAGCCGGGCGTCGGGGTGGTGTTCGGCGACGTGCTGCGACAGGCGCAGGTCCCAGTCGGGTTCGCACCGGTTGGGGATCACCGTGTCCAGGACGGTGTCCGGCAGGGCGGCGAGCACATCGCAGGCGTGCGCGGCAAGTTGGCCCTTGCCCAGGACGGCGGCGCGCTTCATCGCAGGGCCTCCTTCACGGCCGTGGTGACGACGTGGACGTCGCGCTCGGTCATGGCGTGGTGGAAGGGCAGCGTGATGACGCGGGCTGCGACGTGCTCGGTGGCGGGAAGCGGCCGGTGCCAGGCAGCGAACGCCTCTTGCAGGTGGTTGGGCGGATAGTGCACACCGGCCCCGATGCCCCGCTCGCGCAGGGTCGTAAAGACGCGGTCGCGGTCGTCGACGAGGATCGCGCACAGGGAGGGCACGGCATGGTCGATGTCGACGTCGACGAGCCGGACCGCCTCGGGCAGATCGCTCAGGTGGCGGGCGTATGTGTGCCACAGGGCGCGCCGCTGGGTCTGGACGGTGGGGAAGTGCGGGAGTTGGGCGCGGCCGATCGCGGCGTTGATCTGGGAGAGGTGGGCGCGCAGGCCGGGGCCGGTCACGCGGTAGGTGGTGGTGTTCTGGCGGCGGGCGGCTGATTCGGCGATGCCCAGCAGCCGGATGCGGCGGGCTCGTTCGGCCTCCTCGCGGGTGCGGGGCACCAGGGCGCCGCCCTGGCCGCAGGTGAGGTTCTTGATCGGGCCGAAGGAGAAGCAGGTGGCACGGCCGGTGGCGCCGACCCTATCTGGGCCCTGGTAGGAGCCGAAGGCGTGCGCGGCGTCTTCCACGATCGTGATGTTCCGCTCGGCGAGTTCGTCCTCCAGGTCGCCGAGCGGCACGGGGCGGCCGCCGTACAGGACGGGCAGCACGGCCTGGGTGTTCTCGGTGAGCGCCTCGCGGATCTGGGTGCTGCCCGTGCACAGGGTCGTCGGGTCGATGTCGGCGAAGCGGATGTTCGCGCCGCAGGCCTCGATGGCGCGCACGGTGGCGCAGAACGTGAAGGAGGGGACGACGACGTCGTCGCCGAGGCCGATCCGGGCGGCCAGGAGCGCGATGTGCAGGGCGGCGGTGCCCGAGGCGACGGCGACGGTCTCGGGGACGCCGAGGAAGTCGGCCAGGTCCCGTTCGAACTGCTCGGTGATCGGGCCGTGCCCGAACTGGCCGCTGGCCAGGGCTTCTTCGACGGCGGCGAGTTCGTCGCCGAACAGGTGGGGCCGGGCGTTGCGGGCGTGCGCCGCAGTCGCGGAAGCGAGGGTGGGCTCAGACACGGCAGGCTCCCGCCTCAGTTGTCGCCTGCTCGGCGTGCAGCAGGGGTGCCCAGCGTTCGGGGTGGTTGCGGTACCAAGCCACGGTCTCGGTCAGGCCCTGGTCGAAGTCCCGCTCGGGGCGGTAGCCGAGGGCGGTGGCCCGGGTGCAGTCCATGGCGTAGCGGAGATCGTTGCTGGGTCGGTCGGGCACGTACTCGATGCGGTCGGCTCCGGCGTCGCAGGCGGCGAGGATGCGGCCGGTCAGCGCCAGGCCGGTCAGGTCGGTGCCGCCGCCGAGGTTGTAGACGCATCCGGGCTCGCCGGCGCGCAGCACAAGTTCGATGCCGTGGCAGTTGTCGTCCACGTGCAGCCAGTTGCGTACGTGCTGGCCGTGTCCGTGCACGGTGACGCTTTCGCCCTGCAGGAGGCGGGTCACGAACAGCGGGATGATCTTCTCGGGGTGCTGGCGGGGCCCGTAGTTGTTGGAGGAGCGGGTGATGCACACCGGCAGGCCGAAGGTGCGGTGGTAGGAGAGGGTGATCAGGTCGGCGGCGGCCTTGGAGGCAGCGTAGGGAACGGTGGGGCGCAGCGGCGCGTCCTCGTTCGCCCGCCCGGTGGCCATGGGCCCGTACACCTCGTCGGTGGAGACGTGCACGAACTTCGTCACGTGGTGGCGGGTGGCGGCGGCCAGCAGGGTGTGGGTTCCGGTGATGTTGGTGGCCAGGAAGCGGCCGGCCGCGAGGAAGGAGCGGTCGACGTGCGACTCGGCGGCGAAGTGCACCACCGTGTCGTGGTGGGCGACGAGCGTGTCGACCAGGGCGGCGTCGCAGATGTCGCCGTGGACGAAGTCCAGCTTGGGGCTGAGGAAGGCCTCGCCCAGGTTTTCGCGGTGGCCCGCGTAGGTGAGGCTGTCGAGCACGGTCACGGTGGTGATGTCGGGTGCGGCCAGCAGGCGGCGTACGAAGTGGGAGCCGATGAACCCGGCTCCGCCGGTCACCAGGATCTTGTCCATCACAGGGGTGGTCCTTTCCGGTGAGAGGATGGGTCAAGGACAGCGCGGACAGCGGCTGTTGGGCCCGGCGGCAGGGGGTCGCGGCAACCGGGTTGCGGGATCCGCAAATGCGGTGCGTGTGCGGCGCGAGGCCTTGACGCGGCGGCCTAGGGTGGAAGGTCTCGACTCTTCGGGCCGTGCGCCCACCGACCGGTGCGGCGTGGAGGTGGCGATGCCCCGTCCAGCACCCCTGAGCCTCGTGTCCGACCTCGGTGCGGTCATTCGCGGCCGCCGGCAGGCCAAGCGGATGCACCAGGCTGAACTGGGCCGTCTTGTCGGCTACTCGACGTCGTGGGTGTGCCGGGTCGAGGCGAACCGGCTGCAGCCCAGTTGGCCGGCGCTGGTCAAGCTCGCGGACGCCCTCGGCCTGCAGGCCGCCGATCTCACCCCGCAGCCTCACCCATGCGAGGCGGGCAAGACCACTATCGTGTCCGGCAACGAGGCGTCACAGGACCAGGAGGACGCAGTGCGACGTCGGACTCTTCTCGCAGGAGCCACGGCCGTGGGCGCCGCCCTGACCGGTCTTCCCGCCGCCTCCGCCGCCAGTGGCCGCCCTCTGGACGGGCTTGAGGACCTCCTGGTGTATGGGCCGCCCTCCCCCACCCGCCGCGTCACCGCCGACGTAGTGCGCGGCACGGTCGCGGCCTCCCGCACTGAGTTCCTCGCCTGCCAGTACACCCGGCTCGCCACCGCGTTGCCGAAACGCCTCGCGCTCGCCCAGGCCCTCGGAGGCGACGTGGGGGCGACCGCGCTCGCGCAGCTGTGGAGCCTCGCCACCCGGTTGTGTATCAAGGCCGGCGACGACCGGCTCACCGCCGTCACCGCCGACCGGGCCGTCGCCGCGGCCACCGCCGTGGACGCGCCCCTCATCCAGGCCGAGGCGCGCCGCATGGTCGCCAGCGCGTACCGGCGCCACGGCCTGCACGCCAAGTCCGCCGTGATCGCGGTACGCGCCGCCGACGCACTGCCGTCCGCACACGATCCCGCCACGCTGTCGGCACGCGGCAACCTGTACGCGACCGCCGCCTACGCCGCCGCCAAGGCCGGCGACCGCGACAGCGCCCTCGCACTCATCACCGAGGCCCGCGGCCACGCCACGGAAGTCGGCGCGCTGGCCACACCCGCCGCCGCCCCCGGCACGGTGTTCGGCCCACCGCAGGTCGCCCTGCACGAGGTCTCGGTCCACTACCTGCTCGGGGATGCAGGCAAAGCCATCGGGATCGCCCGCAGCATCTCCCCCCTCGGCCTGCCCAAAGAGCGGCTGGTCAGGGTCCGCTGGGAGACCGCGCGCGCCTACGCCGAGTGGAACCGCTGGAGCCAGTGCCTGTCCGAACTCGAAGCCATCGAGCGAATCGCACCGCAGGAAGTCCGCCGCCCCGCCGTGCGCACCCTCACCCGCACCATGCTCTCCACCCCCGCCCCCACTCACGGCATCAAAGCCTTCGCCCACCGCATCAACGCCACCTGACAACCGTTCAACGCCCCCACGCCCACCGTGTAGCCGCACTCGACCTGCGGCTCGACCGGATCGAAGGCGCACAGTACGGCGCTCAACGAGATCGGCCAGGCGACGGCCAGAGCATGTTCACCCGCTGGCGGCCCCGCCATTGAGGGGTACAGGGAGACGGGACCAGACGCCTACCGCCCCTCCAGATCCGCGGCGGCGCGCTCTGCGACCTCGTGCAGAGGCAGCCTCACCGCCTGGCGACGACGCCACGCCTCCCGCAGACGTACGAGGCAACGGCCCAAAAGCCGGTCTGGACATCGGAATTCGGCTGATCACTCATCGAGCAAGATCATCCATGGCTCCTTTGACGCGTATCCCTGCTGTCGGGATGGTCGCCGCCGGTCCGCCGGGTCCTCGTCCTGGCCATCGCCGCCACGATCGCCGTTGGGATGGCGGCTCATGGATGACGATCCAGGGGGCGGTTCGCGACAGCGGAACCGTGGGGGTCATCCACCGCGCCATGGGCCGACGACGCGCCGTTCTGAGCCAGCGCGTACGGCGGCCGCTCATCCACCGCAGACTGTCGAACGAAGTCCGATCACGGGATACAGCAGAGGCCCGTCCCGAAGGGGGCGGGCCTGCCGTGTGACATAGGTCACGTGGAGTCGTGCCGTCAAACACGCTCCGTGAGTCCCGTCCAGGCTAAAGGCGCGGGCTCGGATTCCACCGTGACGCCTCTTCGCGCCCTTTTCAGATTCTCGGACACGATTCGGCGACTCACCGGACAGCCACCCGCTGGAGCAGGGTCTCCGCTCCGTCCGGTGCCACTTGCCCGGACAGCGACAGAGGCGTGGCGGACGCGAATTCCCTTCAATTTTCAACTAGGGCACGGCGTTCGCACGGATCACCCTTCGGGGCGTCAGGAGCGTTCCTCTTGAACGCTGTTGCCGGGCTGCTAGGTCAGACCGTCCCTGCGACGGCGGGAGTTGATTCCGCGACATGAGCAGTCCAGACTCAAGGTGCATGGCAGCCGGATTCCCGGTCGCCGTGTGGAGGCCCGTCAACCTCCTGCACATCCGCGTGACCCGTCCAGGCTTACAACTCAAGATCCACAGGAGCGTGGCTCATGACGTCGTTGTGGCGTTACGTCCCGGGTACCGGCTGGGTTCTCTAGCCTCTCCCGGTCTCCCCGGGGTGCGTGATCACCCCCGAAGTCTCGAAGGGATTCGGCTTCCGCCGTATCCGTCTCCTCGTTCGCCGTGCGCTGCACGTCGTGCCCTTCCTCCACGCTATGGCCGGCGGCCTCGGGTCGGCGGCCCTGATCTGGATGTGCTTGGTGGGACACGGCGTTGAAGCACTCGGAGCCGTGGCGGCCGGCGTCTTCCTCGGCGGTCTCGCCAACCTCAACGCGGACGTCCGGCGCATCCTCCGCCCGCGCCGTCTGCGGGCAGCTTCCGCTCATGGGGGTGTGTGAGCATGGGCGCTTTCGAAGTCGCCACGCTCGTGAGCCATGCTGCGGGGCCGGCCCTCTCGGCGGGCTTCAAGAGGCTCGGTGCCAACCAGCCCGTCGCATCGTCCGACTCGGACGCCAACGACTTCGAGCGGCCGACCCTCTCCCAGGCGCTCCTCCAGCACATCACCGAGCGAGTGGACGCCACGGGAGAACGCCTCAATGTGCGCGGCCTCGCGGAATCCTCGGGGCTGCCGCCGGCGAAGGTGGCGGGGGTCCTCTCCGGCACACGTGTGCCTGCACGCGCGGAACTGGACCTGCTCAGCTTGGCGATGGGACTGCCGCCGACAGACCGTGACCGTCTCCAGCGGCTACGGGTGAAAGCCGAAGCAGAGTTCCGGAAGCAACAGGAAGCACGCGCCCAGGACCAGAAGGCTGCACCGGGGGTTGCCGGGGCCCTGGCCTCGGAAGCCGCATCGGCCCCTATGCGAAAGCGGCGATCCCGCGTCGATGGGCCGCCGCTGCCAATGCCCGGCGAGCCGGACCCCATCCTGGTGTCCGAGCCGGAGGAACTCATCGAGGCGCTGCGCGCGGTACACGAGGGGGCCGGGTCCCCTTCGCTGCGCGAACTGGAAGTCCGGAGTAATGGAGTCCTCAAGCGCAGCACGATCAGTGACATGCTGCGCGGCAAGGAACTTCCGGACTACGACCGCATGATGGTGTTCCTTGATGCCTGCGGCATCCGCGACCCCGCGTGGGCGTTTATCTGGCGTCGGCTCAAGGCGTCGGAAGCGCGGGAGACTCCGCCCTGGATGCCCGACCACGACGGTTCCGGCTCCACGAAGTCTGGGTAACACCGTCATCTGACTCGGGCCGGAGATTGCCCCTCCGGCCCGCTTCGCCGTGTCGGCACGAGAACTACAGGTCCGGGGCCTGGCCGACGTCCGTTCCTGCGTCGGACGGCTCCGGCCCGTCGTGCTGGGGCAGGTCGGTGACCAGCCACCGCTTGGCCTTGGTCCAGCGTATGGAGACGGACATGGTGACCCACCCGTCTGCGATGGGGATCTCCTTGACGCCCTGACCGGTCAACCCGAACACGGTGCTGCACCAGACGTCCACGGTCGCGTCGGTACCGCGGTAGCTGCGGACCGTCGTACCGGCGGGCACGCTGCGGGAGACGAACTTCGCGCCGGCAGGTGGCTGTCCTTGGCTGTTGAGACCGATTCGGCGGGCGAGTTGGCGTTATCCGGGATTCACGACGGACGGGACGTACGTCTCGACTCCTGGCCGATGCCGGGCCGTGACGGTGGCCTCGTACGAGGTGGTCGAGCCCTCAATCACGCTGGACGGACAAGGCCGCGCAACGGCAGCTACTTTCGAAAGGTTGCGCCAAACATACGCTCGAATGAAAAGAGGTGAATCACCTGCCCCGGTCGGCGGCCTCCCGCGCTGGGCCGAACTTGGTGTGACAGCCGCCGTCTGCTGCTGCTCCGGACGGTGCTGGACGCACGACCTGCTCCTCGCCGGGGTGCCGAAACTGGACCCTTTGGCGGGTCTGCAACACCGTTCCTGGCACTACACGTTGTGTCTTCTCGTGAAGCTCACAAATCCCCCACTGCGAGCTTCGGCGCAGGTCGAGGACGTATTTGAGTGCTCATCAGGCTCGCCTGGGAGCCCAGAAGTTGTGGTTGCCCGGGTCTTCGGTTGTCAGGCCCCCCTCTATGCTTAGAGACGTTCCTTCGTGGCGTCTGCCTCGTACTTCACCACCTGGTGAAGGCCCGGCAGCCCTGCCGGGCTTCTTCGGACGCCACGGAGGCCACATGGAAGGCAAGACACCCGTCGAAGACGGTGACGAGGAGGAAGCCGCCAAGCGGCGCCGGGAACGGCGCCGGTTCGCCCGGCAGCTTCTGATCGACTGGTCGCCGGTGCTCGCGGGCATCGCCAACCTCGTGGTGCAGCACTTCTCCTGAGGGAGAACTGTGAGGGGGGCGTTAGTGCCGGAGCAGCAGTAAGCCCGGCCGCTTGATGGACGACCGGGCTCACCGGCTGTGTCGCGGATGGAGGGCCCTGGACCTGGGGTGGAGCCCGGGAAAGGGGCCCTCTGCGTCAAGTTTTACGCGTCATCCACGTGGATCAATCGTACGGGAAAAGGCACGCCGGTCTATAACCTGGCCTACAGACTCCCGGATTGGTGACGCCGCCCTTCTACACGCGCGCCCTCGGTGGGCCCCCGCCCGGCCTATGCCGTGGTGGTCTGGTCTGCGAGGTCGACGGGGTGTCCTCGGTCTCGACGCGGTCGACGTGGGCCTCGCGTACGGACTGCTGGAGCATGTCCATCAGGTCGACCGGATGCGGCCCCCGGGCGGGCGAGGTCGCGGGCGTGCAGCTTGGCATCGACGACCTCGACGAGGGCCTGGGCATAGCGGTCGGTCAGGCCAGGGATCTCGTCGAGGGTCCGCCTTCTGGGCCGCGCTGCGCGAGGTTCCTCCGTCCGGTCCGGGCGCCTGATCGACGTCCTCGCCCTAGCAACGGCGCTCCTGGAACTGGTGGACGCCTCCGGCGCACGGGACGCGCTGCGTGCGCTGCGGCAGCTGGTGGACGCCCTCGCCGCCGTCTGAACCCGTACATACCGAAAGAGCCGGCACCGCGCTGCGGTTACCGGCTCTCGGCAGGTCTCGCGCTGCAACGCGAGTCCGTGGGGTCCCTGTTCGGCTTGTGGTTGGAGTCAGCAGCAATCAGGGCAGGGCCCGCCCCTCTCGGTGCAAGCCCGGGTGCGCGGATAGTCGCAGCGAGTCTCTTATCAACGCAACCGCGATTGGCGCACGGCTGCATCAACTCGTTCACTACCACGGGTGACTGACACCGTCGGCGATCTCGATTTGGGTGAGAGAACCCCAAGTCACCGTTACGTACGGGGCAAGGAGTTGACGCTACGTGACACATTCCGTGTCAACGCATCTATGGATGCGTTGACACGCGCACGCATCAACACCCCCCGAAAGACCCTGGGGAGGGACTTACAGCCTCTTGCGGCTGCCACCATCTTGTCCTCGGCGAACCACGCCGAGGGCGGCTGCAACCGCCCGCGTGGTTCGCCGAGTTGGAGTCAGCAGCTGGTGTCCGGCGGCCCGTGGGTCGCCGGACCCGAAGAGCAGGGAGGCCCCGTGCCCAAGTCCCAGTCCGTCTCCTGCGTGGAGACCGGATCCTCGTCCCGCCGTCGCCTGAGCAGCGCCGAGGCCATCGTCATCATCGTGATCGTCACCGTGGCGGCGGTCCTGGCCGCGGTCGCGGGCATGACCGTGCCGGTCGTGCTGCAGGTGCTTGCGGGCGCCGGGCTGACCGCCGTCCTGGTGGTCGGCCTGGTCACTGGGGCGCCGGTCCGAGGGCTGCGCGCCGCGCTGCACGCCCTGCTGGGTCCGGCTGCGTGAGGTGACGGTCGTGTGCCGTCCCGAGAAGCCGATCACCACCAGCAACACCGCGCTGCGCGAGCTGCAGGAGTGGCTGCGCGACCAGCGGGCCCGCACCGGACAGGGCTACCGCGCCCTGTCGGTGCGGGCCGGCTGCCACGCAACGACGCTGCAGCGGGCTGCCTCCAGCGAGACCGTGCCCAAATTGCCGACGGTGCTCAACTACGCCCGGGCGTGCGACGCCTCGCCCGACGAAGCGCGGCGACTGTGGAAGCGGGCCCGCCATGAGGAGACCCGCCTGGCGCGCGGCGGCCGCAGCCTGCCCGCCCCGCGTCCAGAGCTCATCCGCGACTTCGCCGACCTGGGTGCCGCCCTGGTCGACCTGTACGAGAAGGCAGGCTCCCCGGCGCTGCGCACCATGGAACAGCGGGCGGGCGGATTCGGCTCCCTACCGAGCAGCACTGCGCGCCGCATCAGGACCAAGCAGGCGATGCCGCACGGCCTGTCGCAGTTCCAGGCGTACTTGAGGGCCTGCGAGGTGCCGGAGGCGGACTGGCCTGACTGGGAGAACGCCTGGACGCGTGCATGGCGCCACGAGAAGCACGACGACTTCGCTGCGCTGGGCAGCTCCACAGCGGACGTGGACATCCTCGAGGCGATGGCGCTGACGCCGAAGGACATCCTCGCGACGGCGCGCGTGGACAAGCGGCTACGCGAGCGTTTCCAGAAGGAGTACCGCGTCGTCGCCGACGCCGATGGGGAGATCCTCATCGTCCGCGCCGGCTCGGGCCGCCGGATGCCCGTCCAGGTGGTGAAGCGCCGCGAGGTGCCGGGGCGCCTACGGCCGCCTCAGATGGGACGGGTTCTCGGCAAGTACTCCGAACCGTCCGAGCAGCAGCTGTCCTTCGCCATCCCGTACTCGGAGCTGGAGCGGGAGCCAGCACCCGGCGCCCTCTTCTGACAGCTGGAGGGCGACCGTTGCACGTACGGAGCCCCGGGGCCACCCTGGGGCTCCGTACGGGTGCGGTTCGCGTCGTCAGCTCGGCTCCGGTTCCGGCTCGGACGGCCGGAACTCCCGCAGGCCCAGTTCCCGTCGTCCAGCTGAGCGACCAGGACGCGATCCTCTTCGTTCGCGTCGGTGGCATCCCGCGCATTGCGCCGCGCTGACCGCGAACAGCAGGGTGAGGTGGAAGTCGTCCGGCAGCGGCGGGGCTTCGTGTCCGCCGTCTGCGGTGTCGACCAGCACTGCGACCTCGTCGGAGCCGAGTTCGGAGGCCCGGACCTGGCTCTCGTACATGCTCAGGTGGGTGATGGCGTCGGCCCGCACCAGGGCGGACTTGGAGGTCCCGACGGACGGCCTGTTCTTCTTCCGCATGATCCAGACGTGCGTCACGCTGTCCCCTCCCGGAGATCGTTGGGTGTGGCCATCGTGACTGGGGGTGCCGACAAACAGGCCGTTCGGGATCGGTAGGTCCGTCCCGGCTCAGCGCGGCCAGGCGGCCGGAGTGCTCGGCGGCAGCGGGATCTCGTCCAGCCGCAGCCACTGTTCCCGGCCGCTCTGATCCGGCAGGTGGAACCGCACGTCCTGCGCCTCGTCCGACTCGTACGGGGCGTCTCCAACAGCCCGCAGCAGAGCGTGCAGCCTCGGGTGAGGGGCCTGCATCGCCCGGCCGCGTACGCCCTCGGCGCGCAGGGCGGCCAGCGTGAGGGAGGCGGTGTTCACTCCGGTACGTCGGTGGCCGTCGGCGTGAGCGATCGCCTCCGGGTGTTCCACGATGGAGGCCAGGGCCTCGGGACCGGCGACGGTGTACGTCAGCACCAGGTCACCGCGCTGCAGCATCACCTGCGCTCCCGGCTCCACCAGCGAGCCGTCTTCGCGGGTCGACATGGCCACCTTGCCGACCATCGGGCCCATGCCGATCTTCCGGACCTCGTCGAACTGCTCGATCGTCGGGTCCACGAACCGCTCGGAGTCGGGGAGCACCAGGGCGCAGTGCCCGTTCCACGAGGTTCCCGTCCAGCTCGGCGTGAGCGAGCCGTAGAGGGTTCCGGCGCCGTTCTTCTTCCGGATGGCCACGGTGACCGGCAGCAGTTCGGCCCGCACTCCCAGCTGGCCGTAGGCGTTCCGCAGCGTCAGGCACGCATCGACACAGATGTTCGCTGGCGCGCGGCCGTCGGAGAGGGCCGCCCACAGGAAGGGCAGCACCAGTTCCACGATCTGGTCCGGCTTGGCGTGTTCCAGCATCCGCGCCATGTGATCCATGCTCCCCGGCAGCGCTGGAGCCGCCCTGCGCGGACGCGGTAAGGAGGGATGGGCGACCCGCTTCTGCGGTGTCCGGTGCTTCTTACCCCGCTGCTGTTTCGACATGGGCAGAGCGTAAAGATCTCAACCGGCCTTCCGACAGACCGCGTTGCGCGGCCCGCAGGACGCCTCGGATCACGAGCCCGTCAGCGGCACCTCCGCCCGCGTTCCGTGGATACGGAACTCGCTGAAGGAGGAGATCCCGGGGTAGGCGGGGTCCGCGAGCTTCTAGCGGGGCGGTACGCCGTCGGGGTGATCGTGGATCCAGGACAGGCCTCCCAGGTCGAGGCGCTGGCGGGTACGGGTGACAGCTACGTAGGCCAGGCGGGCTTCTGCGTCGTCGATGGGGTCGGGTGGTCTCGTGGCGCCTGTCTGTTCGTCAGCGGCGTTGTCGTTGGGGCGGGCGAAGTCGTCTGCGATGAGGACACGGGCCCATTCGCGTCCTTTCGCCTTGTGGGCGGTGGAGACGGTGACCTGGGCGTGCGGTTCGGGTGCGAGGCGGGCGACGGCGTCGAGGATGGCGTCGGTGCCGTGGGTGTCGACGAGGTTGACCAGGGGCTGCAGGTCTCTTCCGGCCGGGTCGTGGGCTGCGTAGTCCTGCAGGTCGCCCCAGCTGGGGAAGAGGATCAGTTCGGGGTGGTGGGTGCGGCGGCCTTCTTTCAGGTCGCGGGCGGCGAGGGCCAGGGCTTGGAGGCTGTCGCCTCCGCCGGCGAGGGCGACCCGGCATCCGGCGGTCATGAGGGTCATGACCTGGGCCATGGCGCCGACGTTGGTGCGGCACAGTACGGCGTCCGGGTGGGTGACGGGGCCGAGTTCGGTGGGCACGGCAGGGGTGCCGGTGAGGCGGATCGGGGCGTCGGCAAGGTGCAGCCAGCGGTTGGCTTCCGCGGCGAGGTCGGGGCCGAAGCGGAAGGACTGGGACAGGGTCAGTTGGGTGCCGTCGAAGCCGGTCATGACGTCTTTGGCGCCGCGCCATTGGTAGATGGCCTGGGCTGAGTCGCCGACCATGACGAGCTGGGCGTGGTCGCGCTGGGCGAGGAAGATCTGTTCGACGACGGGGTTGGTGTCCTGGGCCTCGTCCAGCAGCAGGAAGTCGGCCTGGATGCGCGGCTGGGTGAGGGCCCAGGCCTTGAGGTAGTGGTCGTGGTCGTAGCGGACGGCGCCGTCTTCCGGGTGCTGCAGGTCGGCCCAGGCTTTGCGGGCGAACGGAACGATGTGGGCTGCGAGTTGGGCGTGGAGGTCGGTGTCATCCAGGCCGCGCAGGCGTGGGACGTGGTGGCGGGTGATGGCCTCGTCGGCGGTGTGGCAGAACTGGGTGACGGTGCGCAGGGTGGCGTTGGAGAGTGCTTTTTGGGTGACTTCGCGTTCTCCGATGCGGAGGGCTTTGGTGATACCGAGGGCCTGTCCGGTCTGCCAGGCCGGGCGGCGGGGTGCGTTCAGGCGGCGGGTGTAGCGGTGGCCGACGGCTGCGTAGGCGAGGGCGTGGGCGGTTTTGCATTGGACGGTGTTCGGGAAGCGGGCGCGTGCGTCCTGGGCGATGGCGCGGTTGTAGGCGAGGTAGCGGCCGCGGCGTGTGGTGGCGTGGGCGAGCAGGGTGAGTGTGGTGGTTTTTCCGGTGCCGGCGCCTGCCTGCAGGGCGAGGTGGTTGCCGGCGTGGAAGGCGTCGGCTGCTGCGGTCTGTTCGTCGGTGGGGTTCATGGGGTGAGTCCTACCTTTCAAGGCATGGGTCTGATCTGGTCATTCGTAAGATCGGATGGCCCAGGGGTTCTGGGTATGGCTGTCATGCGGGTGCCGTTGGCAAGGCTCAAAGGACTTGGCCGCCCGGAGCCCCGCGACGACTCGACCGCCAATTGGGAGACGCGACTCGATCGCTGCTGTAGGACAACGTCGGCGAGGTCGTCTGCGGGATTGATGTGACGACGAGCTGGCGGAGGGAACGTGCCCGAGATCTGGGCCGGGGTGGACATCGGCAAGGAACACCACCACTGCGTGGTGATCGACGCGGACGGTCAGCGGCTGCTGTCCCGCCGCGTCCTGAACGACGAGACCGAGCTGCTCCAGCTCATCGGCGACGTGCTGGAGATATCCACCGACGCGCTGTGGGCCGTCGACCTCAACCACGGCGGCGCCGCCCTGCTCATCGGCCTCCTCCTCAGCCACGGCCAGCCGATGGCCTACCTCACCGGCCTGGCGGTCCACCGCGCCTCGGCCACCTACAAGGGCGAGGGCAAGACCGACGCCAAGGACGCCTTCGTCATCGCCGACCAGGCCCGTGTCCGTCGCGATCTCGGCCTGCTGCGGCCCGGCGACGAGATCGCCGTCGATCTGCGCATCCTGACCACCAGGCGCCTGGACGTTGTCTTTGACCGCACCCGGCAGATCAACCGCCTGCGCGCCCAACTGTTGGAGATCTTCCCCGCGTTGGAACGGTCGCTGGACCTGGTCAACAAGGGCCCGGTCATGCTGCTGACCGGCTACCAGACCCCGACCGCGATCCGCCGCGCCGGCGCCAAGCGGATCGAGACCTGGCTGAAGAACCGCAAGGTCCGCGGTGCCACCGGACTGGCCCGGACAGCCGTGGATGCCGCTCAGGCACAGCTGACGGCACTGCCGGGCGAGAAGCTGGCCGCCGTCATGGTGGCCCGCCTCGCGAAGGGGGTGATGGCCCTCGATGAGGAGATCGCCGAACTCGACGCCCTGATCGAGGCCCGGTTTCGCGAGCATCCGCACGCCGAGGTGATCCGCAGCCTGCCCGGCATGGGACCGAAACTCGGCGCCGAGTTCATAACCGCCACCGGCGGCGACATGGACGCCTTCGGCAGTGCCGACCGCCTGGCCGGCTTCGCCGGCCTCGCTCCCAGACCCCGTGACTCCGGCCGTGTCAGCGGCAACCTGCGCAGGCCCAGGCGCTACCACCGAGGGTTGCAGCGGACGATGTACTTGTCGGCCATGCCCAGCCTCAAGGGCTGTCCGGCCTCGAAGGCGTTCCACCAGCGCAAGAGGAGCGAGGGGAAGGGACACAAGCAGGCCTTGCTCGCGCTCGCCCGCCGCAGGCTCAACGTCCTGTGGGCGATGCTCCGTGACGGAGAGTGCTATCAAGGTTCACCTCCCGTCACGGGAGCGGCTTGACATCACGATTGGGAAGTCCTTTCAGGGGGAGGGTGAGGGCGTGCCCGACGGCGGACAGCAGGTGCGCGGGAGTGGTACTGGCGAGGAGTTGGCGTACGGCGTAGTCGAGTCGGTCGGCCTCCCGGTCGGCGTGCTCAGCCAGGGCTCGGTGGAGGGCCTCGCGTACGAAGCGTTCGGAGGTCAGGCCTGCGCGGCGGGCGTTCCGTTGCAGGGCGGTGTGAGCGGCGAGCGGGAAGGCGACGTTGAGCAGAACGCGGCCGTGGGCGTCCGGGTAGTGGGTGGTGATCACGTCGATGGGCAGCCGGGTGGTGAGGCGCTGGCGCAGGCGGTGGGCGGCGCGTTCGTCGGTTTTGGCGTGTGCGAGGGCCATGAGGCGGGTGGCGTTGTGGTTGGCGGCGAGCGGCCAGGCTTGGGCGGCGTGGCGGAGTTCGGCCGATGTCAGGGGCCGGGTCAGCGTGATTTCCAGGGCGTGGTGGGGCATCGTCACTGGTTTCCGAGTTGGCGGCCCTCAGGGTGGGGCAGGCGGGTTCGGATGTGTGCTGCATGCTGGAGGGGGTCGAAGGGCTGCCATTCGGCCAGGGCGAGGTCGGCGGCGCCGGGGGTGGCGTCATGTTGGGGGCAGCGTTGGGCGCGCCAGCGCAGTTGCTCGCGGTAGGGCAGGTGGCCCAGGTCGTAGACGGCCATCAGTACGTCGGGCAGGGCCAGTTGGCCGTGGCGGGGTCCGGTGGGCAGCAGTCTCCAGGTGCCGGCGGGTCCGGTGAGGGCGCGGATGGGGTGGGGGCAGCGGTGACGGTGGCGGGTCTGGGCCACGCAGCGGATGTGTTCGACGGCGTGCTTGGCGAGGTAGCGGCACAGCAGCAGCTGCACGATGGGACGCTCGGGGGTGTCGGGGTCGTCTGCCTGTCCGCATGCGGGGGTCGGGGCGGGGGTGATAGCGCCGGTGTCGGTCAGGCGGCGGGTGCGGACGGCGAGTTGGCGACGGATCGCCTCGAGGTAGGGGCTGGTCTGGCAGGTGGGGGTGCGGGCCGGGCAGAGGACGGCGTGCGGGATGCGGCACCAGGGGCTGTCGTCATCGTGCGGGTGGGCGATGCCGCTGCTGAGGTGCCAGCGGCAGGATTCGGGGACGTGAGCGGCGGTCAGTTCGGCGGGGTGTAGGGCGATGGGCCGCTGGTCGGCGCGCTGGTAGAGGTCGATGCGGTTGCCGCACTGGCGGCAGCGGCCGTTTTGGCCGTGGCGCAGCAGGCGGCTGGGGCTGTTTGCGGCCACTTGGAGGGGGCGGCGAGGATGCAGGAGACGTGGGCTGCCGTCCCAGTGGCAGCCGGTGGGGGTGTGGTTGGGGCACATGGCGGGGACGGTGCCAGGCGGCACTCGTCATCGGGCACATGGCGACTGTCGTGTCCCTCGACTGGCCCTACACCCTCGAACACACGAACCAGGTGACGGTCGCGCGTTCTATGGCTGCTTGCCGTTCGGGTGATTTCTTCGGTGCCGTACTCGGCGGGAAGGGGGCGGTCTTCAGACGTCCTGTGAACCCGGTGGGGTGTGGTTGCCACAGAGGGCACCGAGCAGTTCCTGGATGGGGACGTCGAAGGCGTGCGCGAGGGCGTGCCAGGTGGTGACGTTGCCGGCGGCACGGCCGTGTTCGAGGTCGATGAGGGTGCGCCGGGCCAGGCCGCTGCGTTCGGCGAGTTGGTCGAAGGTCCAGCCGCGTTCGTCCCTCAGGCGCGCCAGCGTTACGCGCAGGGCGGTGAGGTCGGGTTCGGGCTGCAAGATCGGCACCCCATCATCCGACGGTGCAGCCACCTGCCCTGTCAGTGCGAATTTCTGCACTTTCGGCTCTGTGGGAGGGTGCGGTTTGCGGTGTGGGAATCTGCACTACTGTGCGTCCGTCTCAGGTGCCTCCGATGGAGCGCACCGGCCACGGTCGCGCTGAACGACAGGAGGGCAGCCAGCCGATGAGGCTTGCCGGTGGGCACGTCGCAGTGCGGCGTATCTGGACGGTGGAACTGCGTTCACGGGCAGGTGGGCCAAGTCTTGTCTGTGCCCACTGCACCGCGCACACCTCTCCCCTCAGGGCTGCGTCCGCGAGGTCCGCCGTCCTGGCGCATCTGGCCTGTCATGCCAGCACCGATGTGCTGCCGGGACATCTGCGGACCTGCCAGTGCCGGGAAAGAGGGTGCTCATGGCATCCGCGTCACCGCGGTTGCGCCGGCCCCGTTCTGCTTGCCCTCACCCGCGACCACAGCGGCCGCACATGGCGGCTGGCTGATGCCTGCGCCGCTTGCGCGGCTGCAACCAGTCACACTGCCATCGTGCCGGACACGGTCCTTGGGACACGCAGGCTTCGGCCTTCCAACTGCGCGTCGGCCCCCACACCCGTCAGGCCGCGGCCAGCGGCATCCCAAGAGCGGCTGCGTGTACAGGAGATGCTGACCTACCTGGCCACTGCACTGCCCAGGTTCACCTCTCCCGCCGCCCGACTGCTCGCCCTGCAGTGCGCCCTGCGCGCCGATGCCCTCGGGCACCTGCGGGTGCCGCACGGCCTGCTGCGGGGCATGCGGTTGTACGGGTGCAGAGAACTGTGGCAGGAACTGGCTCAGGCCCACTGGCTCGACCTGCCCGATCTCAAATCGGCGCCGGTGGAGGTGCAACTGCGCGATGCCACGCTCCTGGACCAGGTGCCCGGTCGCCGCACACGCCGCCACGCCGCTCACTGGGCCCTGCACCCCGCGCCATTGGCCTTGCCGGCCACCGCACCGCCAGCCATGCGTCTGACGGCACTCGTGCTCGCTGCTCACACCTGCGCTCATGACCACCGCGGCGTCGACATGGACATCCTTGCCCGCCTGTGTGGGCACTCCCCCCAGCAGACCGCGGACATGCTCGACCAACTCGTGCGCATCCGCACGCTGTCCACCTGGCGCTGCAACCGCGATTCCAACGAAGTGTTCTGGCAACTGCAGCCGCAGGCACCAACTCGGCCCGCCGCACTGCCTCGCCGGGACAGAACACCGCAGCGCTGAGACTGTCTCACGGCGAGAAGACAGCACTGGGTAGGAACAACCGGCCCTGTTTGTCCGTACCATCTGTACGCCGAGGCATCTTGCGGCACTTGCGGCTCCCCGCCGGGCCGCCGATCCCTCGCCCAAGAGGGGCAGCACTCGCATGCGGTGCAGCCCCGCAGCACGGTCATTCGCCGAGGAAAGGTCAGCATCATGCCTGAGTCAACGGCTCCCGCCACCGAACTGACATCGCAGTACGTCGCCCAGGTGACCGGTGATCTCGAACGCAACGCCAAGGAGCAGGAACGTATCAGTGCGGAGCTCGCCTCCCTGCAGGAGCAGCTTGCCGCGCTGCAGCGCGACCACACTGTGCTGGTGAACATGCGGCAGGCGCTTGGCGTCACCGAAGCGCCGGTTCAGCCTGTGGCAGAGTCCGAAAGTGCCGCAGTGCCCGCTCCGCGGCGGAAGGCTGCTGCCGCGCGTGGCGGGAAGTCCAGGACGCGGAAGCCCACAGCCGCGCAGGGAAAGGCAGCAGTCAAGAAGTCCGCGGCTAAGGCGGAGGGCGCCACGAAGGCGGCCCAGCCCACCCTGGTCGAGCTCATTCGCCGCCACCTTGTCGAGCTGAAGGAACCGCGCTCAGCTGCGGAGATCTCTGCGGCGCTCGAGCAGACCCACCCTGAGCGTCAGATCGCGACCAAGGTCGTGCGGGTCACGCTCGAAGGGCTCGTGGCCAAGAGCCAGGCGGAGCGCACCAAGCAGGGCAGGTCCGTCTTCTACACCGCCCCTGCAACCGAGTCAGCGGGTGCGTCTGACGCCGACTCGCAGTCCGAAGAGGCTGACCTCTGAAAGCCTATGCAGGGTGGCGCTGCCCCTCGCGCTGTCAGCGGGGGCGCCAGGTGCGGACCTCGAGGTGGATGATCTGAGCGTCCGGATGGATGCGTCCGGTCTCGACCAGCCACTGGTGCACGGCGGCGGTGACGTCGCCGCCCGCGGCATCCACGCGGCGGGCGAAGTCGGCGGCGTCGAAGCCGCCGGTCTGGGCGGAGCCGTAGGAGCGTTCCTCGGTGTGGTCGGCGCGCTGGATGACGTCGCGGCGGATGCCGGGTGAGTCGGTGCGGCTGCCGGAGGGGTGCATGTAGCCGGTCTTGGCTAGGCGGACGGTGAAGGCCAGGCGCAGGCCCAGGCGGGCGGCTTCGGCGATCAGGGGGCGCAGGCGGGCTGCGCCGGAGGCGATGGCCTGGGCGCTGACGCGGCCGGTGCCGGATCCGGCGGGGGTGATGAGGACGGCCTTGGTGCGGACCCGGGCGCGGGCGCCGGAGGCGGTGGTGCGTCGTTGGGTGTGGCGGGCTGCGATGGCGGTGAGTTCGGGCAGGTCGGTGATGCCGCCTGTCTCGACTGCGGCCAGGACCTGCTGGAGGGCGGGGACGAAGGCGGCGCCTTTGTTCTTGGTGTAGAACTGCGAGACCAGGGAGGGGTCGCGGTTGATGATGCAGGCGATGTCGCGTTTGGTGTAGCCGGCCTGCTGGAGCCGATTGGCCAGCTGTGCTGCCTCGTTCAACTCGCTCTGGCGTCCTGTCTGGTTGCGGCGGCGGGGCGGCATCAGGCCTCCCGTTCCGTGGTGAGGGCCGCGCGTCCGGCATCGCGCAGTGTGAGGAGTTCTTCTTCGGCGGTGGGGGCGGTGACGGGGCCGGTGAGGTGGCCGCGCAGGAGGTAGTCGCCGGGCTGGTGGTGGTAGGGCCAGTTGTGGGGCTGGGTGAGGTAGAGGGCGTCGGTGCGGAAGGCGACGACGGTGCCGGGCGGGGTGTGCAGGGCTCCGGCGTGGGTGTCGTCGTCGCGGTGGCGCTGGTAGAGGAGGGCGGCGCGGGCGCCGGACCAGATCGCGGCGGCCCATTCGGGGTGGGCGTTGGGGTCGCGGGCGAAGCCGGTGGGCTTCTGCCAGGTGATCAACTCGTCGTTGAAGCCGATGATTTCGGCGTCCGGCGGCACGTCGCGTTCCAGGCTGCGGGGGGTGGTGCCGGTGACCATGCGGGGGCGCTGGGCGAAGGCTCCGATGCCGTACAGGAGGATGGAGCGCACTGCTCGGGAGGCGAGGTGGGCGGCGCGGGCTTGCTGGGCGGCGCCGTGGAAGTGGGCCTGGGCGGAGAGGTTGGTCCAGGTCTCCTTGAGCTTTTTGGCCCAGTCGTCCAGGGGTTTGCCGTCGTCCCACAGGATGCCGTCGAGGATTTCGATCTTCCACGGCGTCAGGGGGTTGGTCAGGGCGGTGTGGATTTCTGGGCCGCCGGCCCAGGTGGTGAAGGTCGTGCCGGGTTCGGCCGGGTAGTGCCAGGCGCGGTCTCCGGGTGCGGGGGCCGGGAGGAGGCCGACGTGGTTCCAGGTGTCGGGGACGGTCACGCGGATCTGCCAGTGCCCGCACCCGTAAAGGGCGCGCATCTGCTCCTTCTGAGACCAGGCGGCGAAGGTGTGTGCGGTGATGCGGCGGGGGGTGCCGACCGGGGACTTCCAGGTGTGCTTGGCGTAGGCGAAAGTGCGGTCGTATTCGACGAGTTGGGGCAGCTGCTCCGGGACCCGGGGCGGGGTGATGAGTTCGTTGCGGCCCTGGCCTGCGGTGGCGTGCAGCAGGCCGCGTAGTTCTTCTGACAGCACGGGGAAGCCGTCGGAGTACTGGCCGCGCTGCGGGATGGTGCGGGTCCACAGGTCGCGGCCGGTCTGGGAGGGGGAGCCCATGAGGACGGCGTCGTTCCAGTGGCGGCGCAGGGCCTGCCACAGCAGCACGAATGCGTCGCGGATCGTGTGCGGGTCGTCGCCGTCGATGTCGAACCACTCCCCCACCGAGCGGATCTCCACGTGTTGCTCGCCTTTGTCGCGCTGGTAGCGGCCGACCGGGTTGCGGGCGTGGACGAAGTGTCCGGCCATGCGGTCGCGGCCGCGGCCGGTGTCGGTGCGCCAGCCGGGGGTGGGGGCGTTCAGCCAGGCGGAGACTGCGTCGCGCAGGTAGGGGTAGCGGCCGGTGTCGCGGTGCCAGGGGTCGCCGGCGGTGATGTAGATACGTTCCACGCCCTCGGGGATGGTGTGGAAGACGGCGGTGAGGATGTCTGCGGCCGACCGGTCGGCGAGGTCAAGGTGGTGGGTCTGGTTGCGGTGGACCAGGACGCCGGTGGTGGTGTCCAGGAAGACGGTGGAGCGAGCCTGCTGGGTGAAGTTCGGCCGGGTGGAGGCGAGACCCGAGGTGTGGGAGAACCAGGCATCGCCGGTGCTGTCCGCGGGGATGGAGGGCAGATCCCGCGGCGTCTCGGAGGCTCCAGGCAGCTGCGGGGCCCTCGTCTCGGCCGGGTCCGGTCGTGGAACGCGGCTGGCGGAAGCAGTGGGCTGCGGCGGGCGCGGTGCGGATTCGGCGGTGGCCTGGGCGGCGGGCGGCGTAGGCGCCTGCGGCTGCGGGTCGTTCGCGGCCAGGCTGTCGGGGGCCAGGGCCGGGGCGAGAGCGACGATGTCGGCCACACCCAGTCCGGCCGCGGGGGCGATCCGCTCGGCCTTCGCCTTCTCGTAGGAGGCCAGCTGGATGATCCGCTTGTCACGGTCCGCTTCCTGCTTCGCCAGGGTGGCCCGGGTCTTCTTGATCTGGTCCCGCACGGCGCGCAGATCGGCAAGCGCGGTGCTGTAGCTCTGTGCGTCCATCGGGTGTTCCTTGTCCGGACCGTTCAGCGGGCGGTGGTGTGGGTGGTGACGTAGGCGATGGCCCCGCCCGAGTGGGAGGCGAGTCTGGTGCCCAGCAGTAGCTCGGCGAGCCGGCGGTCGCTGTCGAGGGTAGAAGTGATCGAGGTGTGGGGGGTGGTCAGGTCGGTGACGTAGCCGGCCAGGCGGGCGTCAGGGAAGGCATGACGGCCCTCGGCGTTCTTCTCCCAGTGCTGGAGCCCGGTCAGCACCGCCACCACATAGCCGGACAAGGTGACCGGCAGCACTCCCCCGCCCGCGACGCTCGCCGCGTCGCACCGCCACCAGCCGCGCAGGGCCTTCAAAAGGCTGTCGGGAGCGAGGCCGGCGGCGAAGCCGATCCAGTCGCGGTCAGGATCGTCGGCAGGCTGGGCAGTGTCCACGCGCAAGACAGCGACCTCCTGGCTGTCCAGGTGGTGCAGGGGGGCGTCGCGGCGCGCGCTGAGGGCCTGCACGGCGCTGAGGGGGATCATGACGCGCACTCCGCGGCGGGAGAGGCCGGGGATCAGTCCGGCATGCACGAGGCGCCGGAAGGTCGTGACGGCGCAGCCGAGCTCTTCGGCCGCCTGCCCGGTCGTCAACAGCATCCGCACCATCCCCCTTGTTCATGCGAACTCTGATATCTGATTCGGAATGTAAATTACTCAGTCAGTGAAAGGGCGTCAAACTCCCACCGTGGACGCTGGAGAACGCGCCCCTGGCAGGCCCCCGCCTCGATGGGGCGGCGGGCGTTGCGATCTGCGGACCGTGTTCTGGGTTCTACGGCGCATGCTCGGTGACCTGCGTCTGGTGGTCGTCAGGCTGCACCCTGGCAGACGCCTTGGGCGTGCTGACCGCCCCCGGGCCGCCACCTGCCGTTTTCCGGCTCGTTGTGCCAGGTGTTCGCGGGCGTGGGGCAGATCGAGGTGCACAATGCCGGGGTGGCGCTGGGGTGTTACGGCGGGAGCGTCGCTTCTGATCGCGGCCGGTATGGCCGCTATGTGGGTGTGGCGCGGTGTGGAGTATGCCGGCAACGCCGCTTCCGTCCTGGGAGCCTGGGCCGCCGTTGCCGCTCTGATCGTGTGGGCGCGGCAGAACTCCGGCACGCAAGTCCCGCCGACTGGGGAGCAACTCGACGCTGCCGAGCATGCACTGGGCCGTGCGGTTGAACACGTCTGGGCGCGGGAGGTGGCCCTGCGCCAGTTGGAAGATCCCCGGCCCTTGGAAGTGCGGTGGAACGACACGCCGCGTGGCCTGTCCGATCACCCCGCCCTGATCGGAGAGGGCCTGGTTTGCGGCACGGATGATGCCAGCGGTGCGGCTGCGGCCTTTCGCCGGTTGCCGCGGCGTCGACTTGCCATCCTGGGCCCTGCCGGATCGGGGAAGACAACGCTGGCTGCACTTCTCGTCCTCGTTCTGCTGCGCACTCGCCAACCGGGCGAACCGGTGCCCGTGATCCTGTCACTCTCCTCGGACGTGCTGGAGCACTCTCACCTCAGAACCTGGTTACTGCAGAAGATCGTCTCCGAGTATCCGGCCCTTCGCGATACAGGGGCGTACGGGCCAGATGCCGTAGGTGAGTTGCTTGCCTCCCGTCGCGTTCTGCCGGTCCTCGACGGCCTCGACGAGATTCCCTCCCGATTCCAGGCACGTGTCTTCAGCATGCTCAACGAGGCTCTTGGGGACGGCAGCCCTCTGGTGCTGACCTGCCGTACTGCTGCCTACGAGCAGGCGGTAGCCGAGTGTCGCGACGTTCTCAACGGAACCGCTGTCATCGAGCCCGAGCCTGTCACCAGCGGGTCGGCAGCAGACTTTCTGATGCTGGCCGCCGCTCCCGGTGACCTGCAACCAGGCTGGCGGACGTTGGCCCGCCGTCTGCGTGCGGAACCGCGCAGCCCGGTGGCTCTCGCCTTGCAAAGCCCCCTCAATGTGTCGCTGGTTCGCCTTGTATATGGGCCGGCGAACCGGTCCGCCCCCGATGAGCTCACCGACACTGCCCGCTTCCCCGACCCGGACAGCATCGCTTCACACCTGCTCGCCGAGGTCGTACCGGCGCTCATCTCCCGGGACGCTCAGCATCCCCGCACACCAAGCGCCCGCCAGCTTGACCACATGCCACGGTGGCTCACTCACCTCGCTGCCCACCTGCAGTCCCGGGGCACCTACGACTTCGCCTGGTGGGAGCTGTATCGGGCAAACCCCGCGCTCGCCCGCACGCTGCCCCGCGCCTTGCTGCTGGCGCTTGCCGTGTTCCTGGTTCAGGCCCTCATTGACGCGGCTGATCCAGAGCGATGGGCCAACGCTTCGCTGTCCGAGTCCCTGCAATGGCTCACGCTGCGACCGCTTCCGCATACGGTCACCGTCTTCCTGCTGGCGTGCACAGCGCCCTGGCTCTACCGGATCATCCGTCGGGCTGGGCTGTTGGCCCCCGGGGTGGCCGTGTTAGCCGGCTGCATCGCCGGGATCGTGTATGGCAGCCTGTACATCGCGGTCCGCATTCCATTGATCGAGCCCACCTACCCGCCAAACCCATGGATCGTGATCAATCGCATGGCATGGGGTGCACTCCCCTACACACTGACTCTGCTGGCGGTCGGTGCTCCGCGCCCGCCTGCTCTCCCCACACAGGCTCGGCTCAGGATGCACGGGCGCGGAAGACAACTCATGGCCGAGTTGGCTTCCGTGCCTGCGGCCTCCGTTGGCCTCGGCCTTCTCTTCAACGTCGTGCCGTTCCTGTTCCTGCTCCCCCACATCGGGTTCGCGGAGGTCTTGGGCAAGATCTCGGCTGACACCACGCCGCTCCTCTTGGGCGGCTTCGTCGCCGCCGGTCTGGCGCTGCTGCGGTTCATCCGTGTGCCCCTGGCCACAGACGGCAGTGCCACACCAGAGTCCGCTCTCGCGGCCGACCGACGATACGCTGCAGCAATCATGCTCGTCCCAGCAGCCGCTCTGATGCTGCTGCAGTCACTGCTTGGTGCGCCTCTGCCTCTTTTTGGTTCCTGGGACAACATGCTCGATGGGGCGCGGACGGCGGGCTGGCAGCTGCTGGCCATGGTATTAGTCGGGATCATCTTGGCACTATCCACGACCAGTTGGGGATACTTCACCGCCGCTCGGCTCCAACTCTTCACGCGTAAACGACTGCCCCTGCGCACCATGCGGTTCCTCACGAAGGCCCATCGTTTGGGCATCCTGCGCCGCGTCGGGCCGGTCTACCAGTTTCGTCACGCACTGCTTCAGGACCATTTGGCGGCTCACCCGGGAAGCCGGGGCGGCGTGCCGGGCAGCGGTGCAACCTCCAGCCCCACCCGCGGAGCACCGTCTTCCTCTACCGCCGATGGCCTGACCTGACCGAACGGCAGGCGGGGAACCAGGTTCCGCAGCGGTGCGCCGGAGCGGACGAGTTGGAGTTCTGGGCGTGAGACGAGGACTCGGTTGTTCCCTGGCGGCCCGGCTGGCGTGCGGTGCCACGTCCTGATGTCCCAGCGTCATACGGGCGATGGCCGGTGCGCTGGTGCGGGCGATACGGACGTGCATACGGTAGGCGCTCGGCGGGGGCGGTTCAGCGGCTGACCCGTCCATGGAAGCGCGTTGGGCAGTGGGTGCTGTCGCGGTGTGCGTGGCCCACGGCCAACGAACTGCTCGCCACAGGGTTTCCCAGGCGCGCCTGCGTCGCGGTCAGCTGTTGGATGCAACCGGGGGCGTGCGTGCGCCCATGGGCGCGCCGGAGTGTGCCCCATCTGATTTTTCACGCGCAGGGAAACGCTGCATCAGAAAGCTCGCGACCAGAAGCGGTCAATTTCGATCACGCATTGCCGCATTCCGGTTCAGTGCAGCCCTATTCGAGCAGATCCTTGCTTGCCGAGGATTTTTCGCACATCGATGCGGCCGGATCTTCCGTTAATGCCTCACTCTGTTGGCCGTGCGATCCACAGGCGCGCTAAGGTCACGCCAATGGGGGCCCTGGCCCTAAGGATGGCACCAACAGACCAGGACCCCTCCGCATTTTGACCAGCCGTCAATTCCGTGAGGAGAAAGATGACCGACCCCAATGTCGTCCACGGCACCGTGGTGTCCCGGACGCGCCTGGACGGTAGCAATACCGGCCGGTATTACGCACGCCTGCGTGCCTTCGCTGTCACGGTCAGCTTGGGCCCTGTCGTGGTGCTGGCTTTGTCCTTTGTCCTGCCGTCCGCCGGCCAGTGGCCCGCTGCCGCATGCGTGGCGTTCGCCGCTGTAGCAGCGGCAGCAGCGCGCACCTCGCGGATCGAATTCCTCTGGGCACAACTGGACTGACCCGGCCTCCGGGTGGGCTGGTCCGTGAAAGCCGCCGCCAGCCCGCCCGGACCCGGTGTTCAGAAGTGTCAGCGGGTGCTGCCCGCTCTTGTGGGAAACAGGAGAAGGATTTCGAACGTGACGACTGATCCGTCGCAGCGGCCGGAGCAGTGTCCGGTGTGTGAGGGCCCACTGGTGCAGAACATCGGGGCCGGGCGGCGTCGCCGCTACTGCAGCACGACCTGCCGTCGGCGGGCCCAGCGCAACCGGCAGGCGCGCAAGACCCCGGCCGTCGCCGCCCTGCAGGGACCTTTGGGCGGTCCGGTGGCGGCGGAAGTCCGCCGCCTGGCACAGCAGTTGCTGGACAGCGAGATGCGCCAGGAGGAACTGGGCACCCTGCTGGAGAGGGCCGAAGCGATTCGCCGGGAGCTGGATATCTATACCGCGGCTGCGGTGCAAGATGCCCGCCACCGGGGTGAGAAATGGGAGTCGGTAGCCAGAGACGCACACGTCGCTCCGGAGACAGCGCGCGCACGATGGGCACCCGAGCGGGTAACCCGGATGATGGACCTCCACGCCAACGAGAAACGGGCCGCCCCCGCCCGGTGGCGTGGTTCTCAGCCCGCACGGCTCGCCGATGCCCCGGAGGACACGGTCAGCGGCCCAGGCGCTGAAGTGATCTCTCCCGTCGGCCAGTTGGCGTCGGCACTGACGCATCTGCACGCGGCCAGCGGATTGTCGATCCGGGAAGTGGCCGACTCCACGATGCTCTCGCCGTCGTTCATCTCTCGCGTCTTGTCGGGAGACCGCCTGCCGACCTGGGATCTCACGTGCTCGCTGGCGGTCCTCTTCGGTGCTGATCCGGCCGAACTGCGTGTGCTGTTCGAGGCGGCGCACGATATGACGGCGCCCGGGCGCCAGCCTGTTGCGGCCGCCATCGCGCAGTTGCACGCCGCAGTGCGGGGACTGTACCTGGCGGCAAAGTCTCCTCCTGCGGAACGGATCGAGCGCCTCAGCTCGAAAACGGTGAGCGCGCTTACGGCGCGCCGTGTCCTGGCAGGCATCGACGTCCCGGAATGGGAAGTGCTGGCCGCTCTCGTGTACGCGCTGGGGGGTCGACCGCTCGATTTCAAGCCGTTGTGGGAAGCGGTGCATTACACGTTCCTGATGTGCGATGACCCCCGTCTACCGGAAGGCACGGCGCACATCGCCGTGCCGGAAGAGGGGCCGTGAGCGACCCCCGCCCTGCGCCCCGCTCCAGGGAGTCAGCACCGGCAACCGTCATCGCACGGCGGCCCGCTTCCGCCCAAGTGCAGGATCATCGGGCCCCGCGCACTGCGCTTGCGGCCTATACCGCCTTCCGTGAACGCCACTACGAGCCGTACCTGCAGTACGCCTCGTTGCGGATCGGCCGACGCGGGGCGGCCGAAGGGGCCGTCACCGCCGCGTTCACCGAGCTGGCGGTGTCCTGGACGGTGATTCTGGGCAGTGCCGGCCCTGCCGCATGCGCCTGGCGCATCCTGCACGACCACGTCGACCGCGCGCTGGGATGTGGTCCAACCGCCGTTCCGGACAGTCAGGTTGTGCAAGGGCTGCAGCATGACGCGCACTTCCTGCACGAGCAGATGCACCTGAGCCGTGACCGCATCGCCGAGGTACTCGGGATACGCCCGGGGGACCTTCCCAGTCTGCCGCCGCGCTCCCCCGAGGAGTGATTTTCCGACCGTTGCACGGTGTGCCACTGCGATCTATCTCTACACTCCGTAATTGAGGGCGCACGCTACCGGGGCGTGTGGGGGCAGGGGGAGAACGCGCGTGAGCTTGCCGTACGGGGTGGACGTCACGATTCCGAGTGTGGCCCGCATGTACGACAGCCTCCTGGGCGGGCAGGACAACTACCCCGCGGACCGCGCGGCCTGCGAAGAGCTACTCAAACACGTCCCCAGCATGCGGGAACTCGCGCTGAACAACCGGGAGTTCCTGCGCCGTGTGGTGCATGTACTCGCCGCCGAATACGGCATCCGGCAGTTCATCGACCACGGTTCAGGGCTGCCGACCCAGGACAACGTCCACGAGATCGCCCAGCGAGTGGACCCCTCCAGCCGGGTGGTGTACATCGACAACGATCCCATCGTCCGCACCATCGGCGGCGTGCTCCTGGCGAGCAATGCGAACACAGCCGTTCTTCAGGCGGACATGCGAGACACCGATGAAATCTTCGCCAGCGAACCGGTGGGCCGGCTCATTAATCTCAATGAGCCGGTGGCGGCGCTCTTCGTGTCGGTACTGCATTGCATCCCGGACAGCGACCGGCCGGCGGAGCTGGTCGCCCGGGTCGCGGACCGGCTGCCGGCCGGGAGCATGATGGTGGTCTGCCAGCTCGTCAGCGATTCCGCCCAAGTCCGTGACTTCGTCAGCCGCTTCATGGACGAGCAGACCCAGGGCCACTGGGGGCGGGTGCGGGAGAAGCAGGACGTGGCCGACTTCTGCACGCCTTTGGATGTGGTCGACCCGGGCCTGGTGGAGGTCTCCACGTGGCGGCCCGGCCACGACGACGTGCCCTCTCAGCTCAGTTGGGAGTGGGAGGAGTACGGCGGCGTGGGCTTCGTCAGGCGCTGAGCCCGCACCGACGCGCGCTCATCACAGGCGCATGCCGTATCACCGCCAGGCGGCCAGTGCCTGCTCCAGCAGCGCCGGTGTCTGCTCGGCCGGGTTGGCCACTCCGCACAGATTGTTCAGGATGGCCTGGTAGCGCTCGGACTCCGAGGGCTTCTCCCGGTAGAGGGCTCCTTCGTATTGCTCGAGGTAGACCATGTCGGGCAGGTACTCCGGAGTGAAGAATCGCAGATGCACGATCGGGTGCCCGATGGCCCCGGCAGCGCCCACCGTCAGCGGAGCGATCTGGAGGTTGAGCCGGTAGGGCAGTTCCTCCAGCAACGCGATCAGGTGCTTGATCTGCCGGTACATCACCCCGGGTGTGCCGACCCGGCGGCGGAACACCTCCGAGTCCATCACGGCCAGCAGGATCGGCGGGGACACGGCTCGCCGCAGCATCTCGATGCGCTGCATCCGCAGGGCCACGCGTTCCGCGATTTCCCCCGCCGGCTTTGTCGGATGGACGGCCCGGATCACAATCTCGGCGTACTCCTCGGTCTGCAGCCAGCCCGGCACCAGTTGAGGCTCGTAGGAGATGATGCGGCGAGCGGCAGGCTCCATGCCCAGCAGCGGGCGAAGGTCGAGAGGGGCTGCATTGGCGTAGGGCTGCCACGCCTCCGGTTTGGCTGCTTCCCGGACCAGGTCGGCAATCCTGGCGTGCTCGAGCGGATCACTGATCCCGTAGGTGTCCAGGAGCCGCTCGACCTCAGCGGGTTTCAGGGCTGTCCGGCCGGTTTCTATGCGGCTGATGGATGCTTCGGAGGCGTGGATGCACCGAGCGGCCTGCCGGGCCCCGATCCCTGCGTGGTCGCGGCAGCGTCGCAGGTGCCCGGCAAGGGCTTTGCGATGCGCTGCCGGGCCCCATTCTGGGCGGTGGGGAAATCCGAGGATCGACGGCGCCTTCGGGTCGGCTGCCATACGGGCACTCCTATTGTGCTGTTGAGTGGCCCGATTATGGCAGCCGACCTTCGAACGTGTCAGCAAGTGGCCATATCTCTACTCTCGGTCACGAGAGGGTGAAGTCGAACTCGCCGTCCTTGACGCCGCCGAGGAAGGCCGCGATCTCCTCGCGTGTATAGACGAGGACGGGGCCGTCCGGGAACCTCGAATTGCGCATCGCCACGTCCCCGCTGGAAAGACGGGCGAGTTCCACGCAGTTGCCGTTTCCCCCACTGTGACGGCTCTTACGCCAGCGTGCCCCTTCGATCGCGCCTGCACTGGCACCGTTTTCCACCGGCTGCATACCTCACCCTGCCCCTCCGAGTCGCGCCCGACGCCAGCCAGTGGTTGCCCTTCCATGACTGACAGTCGGTTCGACTGTCCGTGCGAATATCGCGGCTCTGCAATTGCAGAGCCGCGCTTGCAGGAACGAGGAGCGGGCCGGAATAGTGACGGTCAAGACGGCATGTCGTGCTTAAACGCACGGCACCAGACTCCGGGGGACGGACGATGACGCCACGGCGTGAGGGCACATTCCAGCCACAGTCCACGTCTGCCGTAACTGACGACCGAAGACCAGAGCTGCTGTTTCTCGGCGAGCCCCTGGCCTCCACGCCCAACCTCGCCGTCCGTTCAGGCCTGGGCAGCACGCCCTTCGCCGCCCGCCGGATCCCTGTTGCCTCCATCCACTGCTGCTACATTGCACGGCAGTTCACCCGGCAGACCGTGCGCCGCTGGAATCTGCACAGCATCTGCGACGACGCGGTCCAGATCGCCTCCGAGCTCGTCGCCAACGCCGTCCGCCACGGCCGGCCCGACACGGACACGACGGACGATCCGCAAGCCGGGGTATGGCTGGCCTTGGCCCTGCGCCCGCACACTCTCCTGTGCGTCGTCCGCGATCCCAGCCAACTCCGCCCCAGACTCACCGCTCCTCAGCCCCTGGCCGAACGCCACCGCGGCCTGCCCATCGTGAACGCCCTCAGCAACACCTGGGGCTGGACCACAGACGCTCAAGCCCGGGGGAAATCCGTCTGGGCGCGGGTGACACTGCCCGCCGCGTAAGCCGTGACCGCGGTCCAGAACGTTTGCGGGATCTGGATGTAGCGGTGCAGCAGCACACCGAGGTCGCTGGTCTCCTTCTCCTTCTTCGCGGCCGCGCCCGGGGCGGTCCAGGACTCTCCGCGGCCGTTCTCGTCCAGGACGGTGACGAGGCTGAGTCGGCCAGTGCGCCGCACGTCGATGAAGCGGTGCTCCTCCAGCCAGGCCTGTGCGTCTGGCTTCGATCACTTCTTGCGACAGCGTTTGTTGACGAGTTCTGACGTCGTCGTCCGGCCGAAGACTCCGCGGTTCGTCACGAGTTTTGAAGGCACCTGCCCATGCAGCCGAGTCGTGTCGGCGGCTCGCAACAGGGCTGCCACAAGGTTTCAAGATCGCTTGACCTTGCCCCAGAGGGAAGGGCGACAGTGTCTCCGTAGATCACACGAGCGAGCGGTGTGCGCTCGCCAGCCGGGCTGGACGAAGAGGGGGAGTTCGAGTGACGGCGACCTGCGTCATTCTCGATATCGGTGGCGTGCTGGAGATCACGCCGGAAACGGGGTGTGTGCAGCGGTGGGAAGAGCGGCTGGGGTTGCCGTTCGGCACTGTGCATGAGCGGATGCGCGACGTGTGGCAAGCCGGGAGCGTCGGGAGTATCAGTGAACGAGAGGTTCACGAGCAGGTGGCAGCACGCTTGGGGCTCGACGCGCCCCAGGTTGAAGCCTTCATGGCTGATCTCTGGGCGGAGTACCTGGGAACGCCTAACGAGGAGCTCATCGCTTACGTGCGTGGGCTGCGAGGAAGCTGCAGGCTGGGCATCCTAAGTAACAGCTTCGTTGGTGCCCGGGAACGGGAGACCGCGCTGTATCACTTCGACGAACTGGTCGAGCAAATCGTGTACTCGCACGAGATCGGCATCGAGAAGCCGGACCCGCGTGCCTTCGAGACCGTATGTGCCAGCCTGGAGGTGCGGCCGGAGAGCTGTCTGTTCATCGACGATCTCGCAGTAAATGTTGAGGCTGCTCAGGCGGCGGGCATGCAGGCGCATCTGTTCCAGGACAATGCCCGGACGATTACGCGCATCGCAGCTCATCTGGACGCTGGTCCCCGGGTTGGAGGGCCTGTTCCGCTCGGATGATGTCGGCCTGGCCGACCTTTAACGGTTGCCGGCCAGGCGGTGGAGCGGTTGATCAGCCCGCTTCTGCGTGTTCGGCACGGGCTCGGGTGCTGGCCAGGCGGTAGGAGTCGGTTCCGGTCTCGATGATGGTGCCGTTGAAGGTGAGCCGGTCGACGATGGCGGCGCAGAGACGGGGGTCGGTGAAGGTCTTCGTCCAGCCTCCGAACGACTCGTTTGAGGCGATGGCGACGCTGTTCTTCTCCTCCCGCTCGGTCAGAACCTGGAACAGCAGCTCGGCGCCGTGCCGGTCCAGTTCCATGTACCCGAGCTCGTCGATACACAAAAGGTCGACGCGGCCGTAGCGGGCGATGGTCTTGTTCAACTGCTTCTCGTCGGCGGCTTCAACCAGCTCGTTCACCAGCTTGGTGGCGAGCGTGTAGCGGACGCGGTAGCCCTTCATGGCGGCCTCGGTGCCCAGGGCGATGAGCATGTGGGACTTGCCGGTGCCGGAGTCGCCGATCAGGCAGAGCGGCTGTCCCTTCTTGATCCACTCGCAGCTGGCGAGGGTGTTGATGGTGGCCGCGTCGACGTTGGGGTTGGCGTCGAAGTCGAAGGCCCGTAGTGACTTCTCCCTCGGGAACCCGGCCGCCTTGATCCGCCGTTCCGAGCGTCGGCGGGCCCGGTCGTCGCACTCCGCCATCAGCAGCTCGGCGAGGAAGCCGCGGTAGGTCATCTGGTCCTTGGCGGCCCGGTCGGCGATGTCGGCGAACTCGTTGCGGATCGACGGCAGCCGCAGCAGACGGCAGGCGGTGTCGATGGCGGTGGTCGCGGCTTGCTCGGTCAGTCCTCGCTGGCGAGGCTGGGTCACTGTGCTTCTCCCTCTCGGTGGTCACCGCCGCTGGCGCGACGTCGGAGCAACTGGTCGTAGGGCGTCACCGAGGGCAGTGGCCTGGTGTCCGGCGGCAGGTGGTTCAGCTTCCACTCGTGCAGGAACGTCACGGTCGCCGGCGGCTGCCCGGTGGCCAGCGCAGACGAGATGGCTGGACTGGGTTCATCCTCGGTCTGGGCGGCTTTGCGGGCCTCCAGGGCGACCGCGTCCGCGGTCAGGGCCCCGGACCGCAACGCGGTCGCCAGACCGGCGACCAGGTACTCGTGTGGGATGTGCCGGGCCATCAGGAGCACCTCGATCAAGGCCCGGGTGCCCTCGGTGTCGCCGTGTGCCTTGACCGCTGCGGCCCACCAGGCGTCATGGACAGGGGTGAACTTGCCGGCGGAGCGGGCCTGCTCGAGTGCGGTCGCGCCGGGAAAGGCGCCTGGCTTGCGGATCAGGGCTTCGAGGTAGTGGTCCAGTTCCAGGCGGCAGCTGCCCTTGGCGATCAGCCGCTCATGGCGGGCCACTTCCACATTCTTGTCGTAAACCACCAGGTGAGAGGCGTGCAGCATCACCTTGACCCGCTTGCCGATCAGCCTCACCGGCACCGAGTAGCGGTTGGTGCGGACCGCGATCTGGCTGTAGCGGTCGACGCGAGGCGTGAACACCCGCCCGGTCTCAAAAGGTTCCTCGGGCAGGGGCATCAGCAGCGGCCGCTCGACCTCGAAGTACTCGTCGATCGTTCGCGGCCGGGACCCGATCCGGCGCCGGCCGTCGTGCTGGTCCCACTGCTCGACCAGCTCGTTCAGCTCCGACAACGAGGCGACCTCGGGAACCGGGGTGAAGTGGTTGCGCCGGAAATAGCCGATCTGCCCCTCGACCCCGCCCTTCTCGTGGGCGCCGTCGATGCCGGGCCGGCAGTAGAAGCTCTCGAGCCCGAAGTGCGACTTGAAGGCGATCCACCGGTCGGTCTCCACCCTCGCCCGGCTCAGCCCCAGCACGCGGGCGACCGCAGCCTTCAGGTTGTCGTAGCGGACCTTGCTCCGTGGGACACCGCCCAGCATCCGCAGGGCGTGCACGTGCCCTTCGAAGAAGGCTTCCTGGCCGCAGGAGGCGAAGACGCGGTGGACGGCCTTGCCCGAGTACGACAGACGGAAGGAGAACAGGTAGCAGGTGACCAGTTCGCCGGCGAGGCGCACGCTGACGTCGCCGAAGTCGACCTCGGCCTCCATGCCCGGCTGGTGGGTCTGGGGCACGAACGCTTCCAGCGGGGCCTTGCCCGACTCCACCAGGATCCGAGGCTTCCGGTCCGCGACATAGCGCCGCACCATCTGGTAGGACACGTCGGCGCCGTGCTCTTCGACCAGGCGGTGGAAGAGCCGCGTGACCGTGTGCCGCTGCTTGCGCGGCGCATCCAGGTCCGCCCGCAGGATCCCGTCGATCACCGCCTTGTACGGGTCCAGCGCGGTCGGGCGCGGCGGCAGCTTCTTCCGAGGCTCCGGCCAGACCGAGTCCACGGCCCTGCGGACCGTCCGCCACGACACGTTGTACTTGCGCTCGATCTCCCGCATCGTCATGCCGCCGCGGTGGTCGCGCCGGATCGCGGCGTACAGCTCGACCTTCGACATCTGCGGCATGACCAGGGCCTTTCACCAGGAACACCCCGATGCTCCCGTGGCAAGGACCCCAGTGCCGTCAAAACTCGTGAACATCACCCGACCGTGGATCTGGGTGCCTCCCAAACCCGTGAACAACTGACGACGCAACTCGTGAACAAAGCCATGCGTCGCTGATCCGGCGGGCCCCCGCCTTCTCGGGGTCGGGCAGGTCCAGCAGCGTGGCCCAGGCGCTATGCCGGATGGCCAACTGCCGGGCGGTGCCCTCCTTCTGCAGCCACAGGTAGCTCAAGTAGAGCTTGAGCCGAACCTGGCGCCCCGGCCACCGCGGGGGACCTCTCGGCCCGTAATCCTGAAGGCGCTCCGCGGCGGGTTCGCCCCCCGGTTGGTCGTTCCTCAGGCGGTGTCAGGCCCCACCGAACACCGTGAACGCCCAACCTGTGGCCTGGTGGACCGAGTCGGCGGGGAGGATGGCGCGGGCATCTCGTAGAGCCTCGGCGAGGGACGAGCCGGCAGCCAAGCCCTCGTGCAGGGCCAGCATCAGGGGCACTACCGCGGCGTCGTTGACCGGCGCGTTACTCGCCACCACCCCGGCCGTGCCCAGCGGCAGTAGCGCAGTGACCAGGCTGAGCAGTTCCTCGGCGCCGGCCGAGGCGAAGCGTGCGGTGTCGGAGCAGGAGAGGACGATGCGGTACGGGCTGCGGTCCAGGCGCTCGAAGTCGTGGAGGACGAGCGGCCCGTCGGCCATCCGCATCGAGGAGAACATCGGGCTGTCGGTGCGGAGGGTGCCGTGGGCGGCGATGTGGGCCAGCGCGGCCCCGTCGAGTTCCTCCAGCACGCGCGGCACGCGTGCGTCGGCCTGCTCCAGGACGACGGCACCGCCGTTTCGGCCGGCCAAGTGGGGCACCTCCGCGCCGCCGGTCGCCAGCCCTGGCCCACGGACCAGCACTTGGCGGCCGCCCGGCGGCGGCTCGGTCTCCCGCGCGCGCAGCCAGTTGCTCGCCGACGGCGACACGCTGAGGACCCGCTCCCGCAGCGACGGTAGCAGCGCCCACGGCACGCGGTGCAGCGGGAGTGGCGGTACGACCACGACGGGGCCGTCGCCTAGTTGCGCCGCGGCCGGGCCGAGCAGCAGTTCCTCGAGGCGCCGCCCTGCGGCCTCCACCACCGGCAGCCGTCCCTCCGCGCCCGGGTGGGCCAGCCGTCGCAGCCCGGCCTGGACGTGCTCGGCCTCGGTCTCCGCCTCGGCCAGCAGACCGGCCTCGAAGCGGCGCACCCGTCCCTGCCCGCAGAGGAGTAGCTGGACCCGTCCGTCGAGCACGAGGAATTGCATCAGGTGTGTTTTGTCGCCCAGTTCGGACAACAGCCTGGCGAGGGTGAAGCGCTGGCCGCCGCTGAGTGCGTGAGTCCGCAGCTCGCGGGTCCGGGAGCGGATCTCCCGCTCCAGGCGCCGCTGTTCGTGCTCCAGGGCCGGTACGGAACGGCCCTCCATGCGGGCGGACTCCGCGCGGGCTGCGATCTCCCGGAAGGAGGTCAGGTTGCGCTGCAGCTCCGGGTCGGCCGGTGGGCGGATCGGCGGCGCGGAGAGTACCGTTGCCCGCCAGCGCTCGCTCCAGACCAGCAGCCCGCGTGGTCTGCCGGACTCAAGGCTGGCCTGCTGAGCGAGCCTGGCCAGTTCCGCGCCTTGCGCGATAGCAGTGGCGCGCAGCTCCGAGGCACCGAGTACCGCCTGGTAGTCGTCGAGAGCGTCCATGCCGCGACGGCAGGCCTCTAGGACGCCCCGCCCGGAGCCTGCCGCCTGGGCCAGCAGTGCCTGCGCCGCCCAGCCCGTCATCCGCGCCAGCGGCGGCCCGTTGTGCCGGCTGCGGGCGGCGACGCCCAGATGCCGCTCCGCGTCCGCTGTCCAGCCGAGCCCGAGCGCGATCCGGCCCGCGAGCAGCGACGCCTCCGGCGCGGCCGGCGCGCCGAGGAAGGCCAGCCGGTCGGCGACCGCCGCCGCTTCGGCCACGAGCCGCCCCGAACTGCGGCCGGCAGCCGCGCGGGCGTCGATCAGGACCAGCCGGGCGTGCGCCTCCCACCAGGTGCGCCGCTGTCCCGCGAACAGCCGCACGGCCGTGTCAGCCCGTGCAACCGCGGTGTGCGGGTCGTGTGCGAGCCGTGCCGCGCGTGCGGCGGCGAGCAGCAGCTCGGCCTTGCGGGTGGAATGGCCGCCGATGCTGTCGAGCACGGCGATCGCCGCGTCCGCCTCGGCCAGCGCCTCCGGAGCCAGCCCGGCCGCCATCAGCACCTCGCAGCGACGGATGTTCAGCATGAACGTCGGCGTGCCGAGCTTGGCGTAGCGTTCTTCGGCTTCGTCGAGCAGGCGGAGCGCTGCAGGGATGTCACCCACCCTGAACGCCGCCAGGCCCCGGCTCTCCACCGCGTCCGCCTTGTCGTGCTCCTGGCCCGTGGCGTCCCACAGCGCCTCGGCAGCCGCGAAGTCGGCGTCCGCCCGGTCCACCGCGCCGAGCGCCAGATGCACGGTCGCGCGCAGCGTCAGCGCCCGCGCCGTCCAGATGACGTCGTCCACCTGCCGCAGCACCGGAATCGCCCGGCGCACGTCCTCCAGCGCCTCCGGGTGGTGGCCCAGGACCCAGTAGGCGTAGGCGCGCCGGAACAGCACCCGGGCGCGCGTGTGTCCGCTGCCGCGCTCGATCCCGCGCTCCAGCGCGGCCAGCCCCTGCTGTGTGCGCCCCTCATGCACCAGCGCCACACCGAGCGCCGCCAGGACGTCCGCCTCCCGGTCGGGTGAGTCGGCGCGTGCGGCGAGGTCGCGGGCACGCCGCAGATGGCTCAGGGCGAGCCGCATGTCGCCCCAGTCCCGCTGCCAGATGCCGATCACCTGGTGGGCCACGGAGGCGTCCAAGGGCGAGGGATCGGCGTCGAGCACCTCTTCCGCCCTCGCGAGGGCGTCGTGTGGTGCAGCGAACACCATCGGCAGCAGTTCGAGAACCGATTCGCTTCCCGCTGTCACTGGCTACCGCCTGTGGTGGCGCTTGAATGCGTGCGCGTGCCCGTAGGGCTCATCGTCCACTCCCGCCATCCTTCCCCAGTCGGCAGCCTCCCGCGGGCTTGCCGCCTTGGCCGTGCGCTGCTCCGGACACAGCGCCGGCCGCCTCCCTGCGCCAGGAGGGGTTGGAGGTCTCCAGTCATTGGCACGGTGCAGGGCCTCGCGGGTTGCCGAGCATGTCGCGGCCTGCATTCTGGCCGGTGAGGATGTCGAGTGTGAAGGCCGCTATGCCGTCTGCGGACGCTGCGAGGATCGCGCCGTCAGAACTCGCGGCCACGGCTGTGACGGCCGAGGGCAGATGGAACGCTGCGGTGCGTTTCCCGGTGGCCAGGTTCCACAGCACTGCGCGGCCTGATACGTGGCCGGTCACCGCATGGGGTTGCCCGGGCAGGTCGACCACTGCGAGGTCAGTGACGGCATCGCCCTGGTGATCGGTCAGCTCCCCTCTGCAGTGTCCGGTGACCAGGTCCCAGAGAAACACGGTGCCCCCTTCTCCGGCCGAGACGGCGTAGGGATGCCCGTCAAGATGGATGACCGCCGCCGCCTTAACCCAGCCTGCATGGCCGGTGAGGTCGTGGACCACGGTTCCGGAGCTTAAGTCCCATACCTGGATACGCCCGTTGTCGGCACCCGCGACGACGTAGGGGCGGCCGTGCATATGCGTCGCTGCTAGGGCATCGACCCATGCTCCATGGGCGACGAACTCCCCGGTCTGTGTGGCGGAAGCCAGGTCCCACACGCTGAAGCCGCCGTAGCCGCCGACGAGGAGGCGGCTACGGTTGGCGAGCTGTACAGCCGTCATGGAGGTTGCGGATCCGACGTGGCCAGGCATTTCGCCGACCAGTGCGCCGGTCAGTGGGTCCCATATCCGCATGCCGCCGTAGCCGCCCGTGACAATCTGGGGGACGCCCCCGGAGTCGACCAAGGTGAGGGCCTGAATCTCCGCCGCCATCTGCGCTTCGCCCGGATCTTCCGGGGAGGGGTCCAGGGCCTTTCCGCTGTGTGCGTCCCACACTTCGATGTAGCCCAGGTCGTTGCCGGTGACGGCGTAGGGGTGGCCCTGCGCCGTGTAGGTCGCCAGGGCGGTCGGAGGCGAGCTGGCAGGAGCCGCCCAGCGAACCGTCCAGTCCGTGGAGCGCTCGAGCGTCGTCTGCAGCGGTCCGTTCTTGCGGAATGCGGCACTCATTGCCAAGAGTTGGCGGCGGGCGTCGAGCGGCGTGGAGGTTCGCTCGGCGAAGGCGCCTTCGTAGGTTGCTGCGTTCGCCTCGGCTTGTGGTCGCAGGGCGCCCCTTGCCTGCGGCAGCAGTTCAAGGAGGACTGGCGGATCTGCGAAGACGAGGTAGTCGGCGTCTTCGAAGACCTGGTCCAGGTAGCCTGCGTCGGCGGCGTGCTGCGGCAGGTGGCGTTGCAGGTATGGCGCGGCAAGATGCCACAGCGCCTGTCCTTTCTCGTCGCGCGGCACTGAGGCGAAAAGGCCTCGGTAGAGCTGTTGGCGGTCTTCGTGGCTGGCGGACTCGCGCCACCAGTCGGCCACGCCCTGGTGGAAGAGGCGGTAGAGGGTGGTGCCGTCCTCGTCGACACTGCGGCTGAGGTAGAGGCGTGCCTCGTTGTCCAGGAGGTGGTACAGGGTCTTCAACGGCACCTTTTGGCCCTGGCCGGTGGGGTCGAAGGCCACGGCGTCGGCCAGTACGCGCTCGGGCATGCCCTGTCCCTGCGCAAAGGCTAGTGCAGTCAGCACGACCCGCAGGAGAGGCTGGTCACCGTGACGCTGGAGATCCATCTCCAGCAGGTCGGGCAGGTTACGTGGGACGGCGTGGCCAAGTCGCGCTGCTTCTTCGATGGCGGAGCTGTGCTCGGTGCTGGACAGCATGAAGTTCACGTAGAGGCCGGCGGTGAGGAACTCCCCCAGGCGTAGGTACTCCGGTACATCGGTCTCTTGCTCCTGGGGGTCGTCGGCCAGTCGTCTGGCGATGGCTTGCGCCAGAGCGTTGCGGGCCTGTCCCATGGGGCCGGTGGTGTAGGGGCCGGCTGCTGCCAGCAGGCGCTTCACGTAGACGAACAGGTCGTCGCGGAGTGCCTCCGGAACAGTGGCGTCGAGGTCGAGGCACTCGTGGCCGTTCCGTGGGGTGAGCAGGACGCTGACCCGGGTGTCCTTTCGTGTAGCGATCAGCAGCCGGATGAGCCCTTTGTACCTGCGGGCCAGGGGGTAGAGCAGCACCTGGGTGATCGATTCGGGCTCGTTCGACTCGTCGAGGGCGTCAATGATGATCGTGATGGGGCGTTCCGAGTGTTGTTGGCTTTCCTGCAGCAGCGTGAAAAGGGCGCCTGCCGAGTCGTGGCCGGGAACCGCCCCGGCCGGTGACGGTTCGGGCAGCAAGGCCAGGACGTGGCGTACCTGCTCGGACAGAGCCCGCACCATGTCGTTCAGCGCCATGTGACGAGCGTGAATGACGAGCAGCCGGTCGTTCGTCCCCGGAACCGTGTCGGCGAGGCCTCCCCAGAGCGGCTTGGTGTATTCACGCAGGCCCGGGTGTGCGGCGCAGACCAGCATGCCGAGCAGCGCCGATTTTCCGGCCCCCGGCTTGCCGGTGACGACGCACAGGGTTGGAGCGGCGTGCTCGTCGTCCAGCCAGCTCGAGAGCTGGCTCAGGTCTTCCCTGCGTCCGCTGAAGTACCCTTCGCGCCAGTCCCGCTGGACAGGCTGGGCACCGCCGGCGCGGCGCATGAAGTGCAGGGGGTCCACCGCCAGGTCGGCCAGGCGGGCGATTGCCGCGGGCAGGCGCTCCTCTGGGGCAGTCTCGGCAAAGCGCGGGTTGGGAAAGAACGGCAGGTTCGAGAGGTCGGCGTGGCTGGGGACCAGACTCGTCAGGACCTGCTGCGGCAGGCCCCTCTCCTTGGCCACGAGCTCGCGTACGGCGGCTTCGACTTCCTTCCAGAGGGCGTTCGCCGGGATGTACTGAACCGATGGATCAATCCGTAACTCGCCGCGGAGGTAGCGCTCGAGGACCTGGACCAGTGCTCGGCTGAGCCGGTAGCCGAATGCCTTGTCCCGATGTCCCGTTGCGGCGAGGACCCAAGCTCGACGCTCGGCAATGTCCATCCGTGCGTGCCATGCGGTGACAGCGGCCTCGCCGGCGTAGCAGACGTCCAGGACGAACAAGGTGACGGGGCGGTGGTCGTCGGGGTGATCCTCAATCCTCTCGATCCAGCCGCTGACAGGTCGCCGAAGGCGCATCGCGTCGTGGTCGAGGAGGTACAGCTTCTCGCTGCTGCCATCCGCCAGTTCGCCGTGCCCCACGACGTGCACAATCAAGACCGCTATGTCTGACGCGGTCACCAGGCTCTCAAGCGTCTCGTCGTAGTCGGTGTGCTCCGGCTGGGGCGGAAACTCCTCGTACCCGAACTCAGACAGAACCTGTGCGACGCACTGAGCCTGGTCAGGTGCGCTGTCCAGTGGGTCAAGGCCCAGTCTGGGGGACAGACCATCGGCGTCACGCGTGAGCGGGATTCCGAGGGACAGTACGACACGCCGTCTCGGAGCACCTTCGTGGCGCCCAGTAGGCGCCGCCCCGGCTGTCTCCCCCATCCGTGCGCCCAGTCCCCCCTGTCGCGGCCGGTTCCTGCCACCGACCCTAGACGCCGGGTTCGTTTCCGCATACGAGATCGCTCAAAGCCAGGCGTTGCAACGGGCGGACGGGTCCATCATGCACTTGACTCGCCCAGCATCGAGAGAGGCAGAAAGTGATGGAGGCTCAATCGCCCCTCACCGGCGACGCCGCGTCCGGCCTTACCGTCGTCGCCGTTCACGGAGTCGGGAACAGTTTCGGTGCAGACGTATCCAGCGGCATGAGGGAAGAGCTGAGAGCAGTGCGAGGGGCGGCCTGGACGCGTCACCTAGCGGATGGACTGGGCGTCGCTCCCGAGAACATCAACCTCGACTTCGCGTACTACGCCGACAAGCTCCTCCCCGGCGTCGCCGAGCAGGGAGCTGACCCTCTTGACGGCCTGAACGATCCGCTGGAGCAGGAGATGCTGACAGCATGGTCCGCGCAACTCGGCGTTCCCGCGGACGTCGTGCAGGGGCATCTCACGATCCCCTTGCGCCAGATCACCACCTGGGTGGCAACACGGTTCGACCTGGCCGAGGGCCCTCTCAGAGTCTTCATCCGCCTGCTGTTCCGCGAAGTAGCCGCCTATCTGCGGGCGCACGATTGCCCGAACCGTCTCGCAGCGCGCGAAGAGGTCGCCGCGCGTATCGCGCGGCAACAGCCGAGGGTCGTGATCGCGCACTCACTCGGCTCGGTCGTTGCCTACGAAGCGCTGCACGCCCATCCCGAACTGCAACCGGAACTGTTCCTCACACTGGGCTCGCCGCTGGCCCTCCCACAGGCCGTGTTCCACCGGCTGTGCCCCACCCCCCAGGGTGCAACACCGCACCTGAACGGCCAGCGCCCACCAGGCGTCGGCCGCTGGGTGAACGTCGCCGATCCCGGCGACCCTGTGGCTGTGCCCCCGCAGCTAAGCCGCTACTTCAAGGGGCTCTCCCTGGATCACACGGCCGCCATCGCACCCTTCGACTTCCACCAGGCCAAGAACTACCTCCGATCCGCCGCCACCGCGGCCACGATCGGCCCATACCTTGATCTGTGAGGCAGTCAGCCGCGGTGAACTCTGCCGAGCGGGGCGGAGCTGGTGACCGAGAAGCCGCTGGAACGGGCGGCACCGAACCGGGTCCGCCTGCTCTGGTGGGGCCTCGGGGGCGGGTATGTGCTGGTGCTCGCCCTGCTGCTGGTGAAGGCGCTAATACTAACCGGCGCCACCGGGGTGGTCCGGGGGGTCTTCTGGGCGGTGGCCCCCCTCCTGATCGCCGGCGGGGTGGAAGGCGTGCGGGCCGGGTGGCAGGTGTTCCGGGAGCCCTAGGCGGCTGGGAGGAGGCCTTGCGGTGGCCGTCGCCCTGGCAGGCTCGCTCTTGAGTCTGCTCAGCGCTCCCGGAGGTGGGGAAGCGGACCGCGGCCCGGTGGACACGCCGCGTGCCGCACCGCCATCGTCGGCTCACCATGTAGCTCCGACGCCAACCTACGACCCGGGTGTACCACAGCCCTCTCCGCGGCTTCCCCTCTACGTTCCGGCGGATACCCGTACGTCTGTGCTCACAGTGGCCTTCACGCGCGACACCGATGTGCTCACGCCCAGAGATCCCTCGGGCATGACACCGGTAGGCACGCTCCCCCGCCGCACCGCGGTTGGTGTCGAGTGTGCGACAGCTGACCGAGACGGCACCGAGTACCTGAAGATCGCCAACGAGCCCAGGAACTACTACGTCCCGGAGAACAAGTTCCGGATCACCATCGTGACCGTTGAGGGCCTTGACGACTGCTATCCGCACGTCGTCCCACCCAGCAAGTGACGCCCTGGGGAGGGGCGCAGAATGGTGCCCCTCTTCGTCATATCGGCCCGGACCCACGCTCCTTGTTGCACACCCAGTGCCGTCGCGCCGCGGCGACACGGTTGAGCGCCGGGGTTGGGCTGGATGGGGCAGGTCACTGGAACGGGTCTTGTCCCGTCCAAGGGCGTTCTTGGAGGCTCGTAAGACGCCCCCTGTGTTGAGGAGGATCCGTGCCGTCCGAAGCCGACATTCTGGCGCCGCCGCAACGGGTGGCTGAACGCGTGGCCCGCTGGGAGACATTCCTCGACGGGGTGGTGCCGGCGAAGAAAGACGGCGTCGGCGCCAACCTCCTGATCTCGACGTGGAACCTGCGCGCCTTCTCCGACCTGACCAAGGCCTGGACCACCCCGGACGGCGCCTCGCCGAAGCGGAACTTCACCGACGTCCACCTGATCGCGTCGGTGATCCGCCGCTTCGACGTGGTCGCGGTGCAGGAGACGCGCGGGAACCTGCGCGCCCTGCGCTACCTTCTCAAAGTCCTCGGAGACGACTGGGCGTTCATCCTCACCGACGTCACCCTCGGCAAGGAGGGCAACGGGGAGCGGCTGGCGTTCCTGTTCGACACCCGACGGGTGAAGCCGTCCGGCCTGGCCTGCGAGCTGGTCGTCCCGATCGAGCAGGACGCGGGCGTGAGCGCCGGGGAACTGGAGCGGCAGTTCGCCCGCACTCCGTACGCCGTCAGTTTCCTCTCCCAGGGCCAGACCTTCACCCTGGTCACCCTGCACGTCCTGTTCGGGGAGAGCGCCGCCGGCCGGGTCCCGGAACTGAAGGCCATCGCGAAGTGGCTGGCCACGTGGGCGGAGCGGGAGTTCGGCTGGGACCACAACCTCATCGCGCTGGGCGACTTCAACATCGACCGCGCCGGAGACCCGCTGTTCGAGGCATTCACCTCCACCGGCCTGGTCCCCGCACCCCAACTGACCGGACTGGCACGCACGATCTTCGACGACCCCGGCGCGGAGCACTTCTACGACCAGATCGCCTGGTTCACCAAGGGACAGAAACACCGCCCCGTGCTGACCCTGGAAGCCACCGTCGGCGGCCACATCAACTTCGTGCCCGACCTGAAGGGAGAACGCACCCTGACGGAGCTGTCCTGGCACATCTCCGACCACTACCCGCTCTGGGTGGAATTCGCGATCCCCGGACCGTGACTTGCCCAACGCCGCGTCGACTCGCCTTCCAGCACGTGGCACCGGGCACCGGCTTGAAGCGATCCGGGATCGGTGGAGTCGACGGACTGCCCCGAGTTAGGTGGAGTCGGTCGAGCATCAGAGTCCTTCAGGCAATTGGGCGGCCGCGCAGCTGGTCGACGGTCTTCGTCCGCGAGACGTGAGCGGAGGGTGTGCGGAGTCGGCGGGTGGGTGGGGTGGGCCGGAGCCGGCAGGCATGGAGAGCCTGGTCGATGTCGGCGTGTTCCCAGGGCGGGACGGACAGCGGGTTGGGGGCGTCAGGGTGGCCGCGCAGGGCTGCGAGTTGGCGGGCAGCGTCCATCAGCACCGTTGTCCAGGGGGGCAGTTCGGGCAGGCCATTGCTCGGCTGGGTGTGAAGGGCCTTGATCTGCTGACTGTTGTATCCGGTCAGCGCTGCCACTGCGACGCAGGCGGCGTGGACGGGGTGGGCGATGCGGGTGTGGATGCGGTCGGCGATCTGGACGGCGTGGGGGTGGACGTCGTCTTGGTGCGGTCCGGGCAGAGGCAGGGCCGGGATGGGGCCGGGAGGCAGGGACGAGGGAGTGAAGACGACGGCGGCGGGCTTCAGAGGCTGGGGTGGCATGCGGAACTGGAGGTCGTCCTCGCGCGGCAGGAAGGGTGCGCGGTGCTGCCACCACGGGTAGCCGGCGGGATGTCGCGGGTGGGGTGGGGGGCACCAGTGGGCGGCTGCGGCCTGTCGGTTGTCGAGGAGCCGGTGGTCGATGGTGTCCAGCAGGCTGAGGGTCGTCAGCGGGATGGGGCCGTTGCACAGCAGGGTCAGGCGGATGCCGGTTCGGGCGCTGAGTGCCAGTAGTTGCTCCCACTGTCCTGTGCTGAGCCGGTGGGCGCGGCAGATGGTCAGGTGGCTGATGCCCAGGGTGAGGATCCAGGCTGCGATGATGCGCCAGCTGCGGTTGGTGTTGGTGGCCCATGCGGGCAGGCCATGGTCTTTGTCGGGGAGGGGCAGGTGTTTGCCGAGGGCGCGGATCAGGTCGTGTGCCAGGTTGGGGCCGGTTCCGGCGAGCGGGGTGGGGTGGACGGTGATGCGTCCGTGGCGCGGCTGGTGGGCGGCGAACGCCAGACGCATGTAGTCCTGTTCGTCGCGCATGGTGACGACGAGGGTGACGAGGGGAAGCGGGGTGTTCTGGCGGGGCGGCCACGTCGGGCTCCACTCGCTGGCGTTGTTTGACCCGGCGGGTCCGGCCGCGTCGGGCGGGGGCAGGCGGGGGGTCATGACGTCTCCGGGCGTGGAGTGAGGTGGCGCAGGAGTGCGTCGGGGTCGGTGCGGGCGGGTCGGGTGGTGGTGCGGTGAGTGAGGGCTGCCCAGCGGCGGAAGTTGCCGTGGGCCCACATCTGGTCGAGGTGCAGGAGCAGGGCGGGGTCGGTGTTCTTCCAGTGCGGGTGGAAGGCAGGGATGACGGTGGTGATCTGGGTGGCATCGAGGGGATCGAGGTCGTGCCAGCGAGTCACGCGTGAGGCGAGCATGGCCGTGGTGCGCAGGGCGCGCAGGCGGTGGCTGCCGGCGGCCAGCACCATGGCGATGTGGGTGTGGGGGTCGTCGTAGAGGTAGCGGAGGTATTCCAGGCAGGAGGCGGAGAGTTGGTGGGCTTCGTCGATGGCCAGCAGCCGGGGCGGGTGGTGGAGGGCGTGGCGGATGAGGTCGTCGCTGGTGCCGGGGTCCTTGGGGGGCTGTCCGGGCAGGCCCAGGGCGTGGTGGAGGCTGTGGCGGAGGTCGCCTGGGCGGGCCTGGGGCTGGGGCAGGAGACGGATGGCGTGCCAGGCGGGGTGCTGGTCGAGCACCGTGTGCAGGGTGAATGTCTTGCCTGCCCCTGCGGGGGCGGCCAGGCACATCATGCCCTGCTCGGTGACGGTGGCCTCAAGGGCGGTGGCAGTGGCGGTGATCTGGGAGGTGTGGACGGTTCGGGCGCCGGTGAGGCCGAGGTGGTGGCGGGCGAAGCGGACGGTTCCGTGGGCGGTGGCGACCGGGGTGGTGCGGGTGGCCCGGCGGGAGAGGGCGGTGGTGTTCACCGGTCGTCGTCGCGGCGGACGGGTCGGGCGGGGCGGGATCGGCGGATGGCCCAGCGCGCGAGGGTCTCGTCGACTTCGCTCAGGCCGCGGCGCTTCATGCCCTCGAGCACATGGTGGGTGACCTTGGACCACATGCGGAAGGTGCCGCCGCCGGCTTCCAGGTCGATGAAGTTGATCAGCTCGGGTGAGACGTTGGCCCAGACGGGGTGGAACAGGGGGATGTTCTTGGCCACCTCCGCGGGCTCCATGGGGGTGAACTCCTGCCAGATATAGATCCGGGAGGCGAGAGCGGGCTCGTTGTAGAGGGTCTTGTAGCATTCCTCGCCGCCGACGAAGAGGACGGCAGGGCGGCTCTTTCCCTTGCCGGTGTCGTACAGGTGCCTGACGAACTCGAAGCATTCGCGGCTGAACTGCTGGGCTTCGTCGCAGACCAGGATGTAGGGGCGGCGGGCCAGGGCGCGCTTGAGGAGCCGGTCGAACTCGCTGGGGTGGGCGGGAGGCTTGCCTTCCAGGTGCAGGACGTCGAAGAGTTCCATGCGGATGTCGCGCGGGGTGGGGCGGGCCCTGAACTGCAGGAGCAGGACGAGGTCGGGGGCGACTTCCTTCAGTGCGGCCCGCACGGAGAAGGTCTTGCCCAGTCCGGCGTCGCCGTAGATGCAGGACATGGCGCGGGCGTCGATGGTGTCGGCGATGTTCTCGCCGGCCTCCAGGAGGGCTTCTGTGGCCACGATTCGGGCGTCGGGCAGGTCGAGGTAGAAGTCGGGTTCTTGGCAGCTGTCGTCGGCGGGGGTGGCGGTCATGGAGGTCTGCTCCTTACGGGGAAGAGGGGTGGACGGGAACAGGGATGGTGGGGCTGGGCAGTGCCCGGGTGGTACCGAGGTGGCGGCCGGCTGCCGGGTCGTGGACGTCAATCTCCTCGGTGTGAGGGCCGGGTTCGACGGTGACGCGGGCACCGATGTGGGCGAGCGCAAAGAGGGCGCTGTAGGTTTGGCCTCGCCAGTGGATGTGCCCGTGCGGGCTGATGGTGCGGACCTCGCCCGAGGGGGTGGGGGTCATGGGGCGGTGCTCTTCTCCTCGGTGCTGGCAGGTGCGGGCATGGCCCAGCGGGCGCCGGGGGTGACGCGGCGGGGCATGTATCCGGCGGGTACGCCGTCGTCCTTGGCCCGCGAGCATCGGGTGAGGGAGAGTTCGGCGGCGGCCTGGGCGCGGGTCATGGTCCCGGCGGTGCGTGCGGGCTCGGCCTGGGTGACGGCCTGGAAGCGGCGACGTCGGCGGCGTTTGGCCTCGGCCAGGTCGCGGCGCAGGCGCCGTACCCGTTCGTCGCGGGCCTCGTAGACGGCGCGGATCTCTTCCTCGCTGGCCTCGTCGGCCAGGTGCGCGGTGCCCAGGTGCTGGTCGGTGTGGGCGTCGAAGACCTCGATGGTGCGGGGGTGGTGGGGCTGGTAGCGGATACGGACCTGGGTGCCGGTGCGGCCGGTCATCCAGGCGCCGACGTAGTCGCGGTTCTGCCAGCGGATGCCGTGGCCGTGGATGATGCGGGTGGAGCGCTCCTCCTCCAGCAGGAAGACATGCAGGTCCTCCAGCGGCGGCTCGTGCAGCGGGGTGTCGTCGCTGTGCCAGCTCTCCAGTGGGGTGACGTCGCCGTAGCCCTGCATGCGGTGTTCGGCGTTGCGGGTGCGCACCCACGTCGCGAACAGGTCGACGAAGGCCTCGAAGGCCAGCGCGGGGTCCTTGTCCCCCACCCGCCGTTTGGCATCGAGTTTCTGGGACTTGGTGTAGCGGGGCAGGGTGGAGAAGAACATGCTGGTCGCTGCCCGGTTGAGGTTTTCGATGCTGCCCTTGAGGTGGGGGGTGTAGGGCGGCAGGACGTCCACTTGGACACCGAGGCTGCCCATGGCTTGGGTGACGGCCCGGGAGAGGAAGTCCTTGCCGCGGTCGATGCGGATCCGCCGGGGCAGTCCGCCGGCCGGGCCGTGTACCTCGTCGGTGAGGATGCAGGAGCGCAGGGCGGCCAGGATCGATGCCCGGTGGGGGTAATGCGGTGTGACGGCCCAGCCCATGGTCATGCCGGTGTGGCAGTCGCAGAACCAGGTGACCCACGGTTTGACGAGGCGTCCGTCCGCCCAGACCAGGACGGGAATCTGTTTGTGGTCGCCTTCCCACTCCTCGTTGCGGCAGGTGGGCGGCCGGCGCAGGTGGGGGTCGTGTGCCCGAGAGGCGGGGATACCCTCGCGCAGTCCCGCCAGGTCGCCCGGCGGGAGATCCAGCCTCACCGCGCGGTACAGCGTGGACAGGCTCGGCACGTCCTGCTCGTCGTCGGCTTCGGCGAGCAGCTCCAGATGGACGGCTTTGACGTTCCCGTGGTGGTAGGCGAGCTTGACCCGCAGCTCCTCGGTGATCGTGAACCGGGGTCGCTCGGGGAGGTCGGCGGTGCCCAAGTTCTGGGCCTTCGCCAGACGTCGCCACACCGTGCGCTCGTTGACGCCCACGCTGCGGGCGACGGTCTTCACATCGTCGGTGGTCATCTCACCGCGCTGGCGCAGCTCCGTCAGGGAGCGGACTCCAGCCGCCAGCAGCTTCTTCTTTTCACGCCGACGTCGCGGTGCGCGGTCCTGCTCGTCGGACGAGGCGTGGGTCGATGCCGAGGGCACCGGGGTGCTCCCTTCAGGATGTGGTGGATACGGCAGGTGAATCAGGGCCGGGGCGGGGTCAGCCGATGATGCCGATGTGCTGCACGTAGTAGTAGGAGCGGTGGTCGGATTCCATCTCGCTCATGAGGTCCTGCCACAGGTGCTCCATCTCCAGGGAGTCCTGCCGCGCCCAGGCGGCGATGATCGGGTTCCAGCGCCAGATGTTCTTCCACCGGACGCGCAGGTCGCGCCGGTGGCGGGCCTCGACGGCCTCCTGGTTGACGGGGTGGATCTCGATCCGGGTGCCGCCGTCCGCGTTGAACAGGCGGGTCAGGTAGGGGGCGATGTTGCGCCGTCGCAGGTCGCGGAATGCCTGCTGCAGGAGCTGCTGCTGCTCGGGGTCAGGGGTGCGGGTCTTTGACCACCACGCGGCGAGGGTGTCGGCATCGGCGGCGATCCCATGGGCGTGGAGCGCAGCTGCCGCGGACTTCTTCTTCACCAGATAGCCCAGCGCCTGGTGGAGGAGTTCCTCATCGCTGCGCCTCCACTCGACATCGTCGAAGACCCGGCTGTCCAGGCTCTCGGCCAGGGCACGCCCTCCTTCGATACCCTTGGCACCCAACTCCCCGAATCCCATGGGTCTTTCTCCCTCATCTCGTCTCATCGGTGTGCACGGTGACGGACAGGCGGGGCTGTCACCGTGGTGAAAAGGTGGATGACGCCGTGCTGGAAGGGCACAGGCCGCTGTGCCGGTCACGCGCGGCAGCGCCGCACCGGTGCGCCCGCGCCAGTCCTTGTGGGTGGTGCGCGGGGTGAGGCATCGGGCGAAGCTGCAGTGTGAGCGCCGGCAACCCGCAACTTAGTGAGGAAAAGTTGGGAACAGGGCCACTTCCAGTCATTGCCAGAGAAGCGGCGTCGGAGCCGATTTACTTTCCCATTTCGGGCAGCGTGCACGGCTGAGCGGAAGGCCGGCGAGGGCGCGAGCGTTCCCTGCTCGTAGAGCGCAGCAGAGCTGGCTGCCTTACGTTCTGCCCACGGGCTGCCTTGCGTTCTGCCTTACGTTTTGTTCTCGGCTGAAGGACGCCGAAAGCAGTGCCGTCTTCCGGCGGTGCGGTATGCCCCGGGCGGATCAGGCCGAGGAAAGTGCAGGCAGCAGCGCACGGCCAGGTAGAACGAGCCGGTTCACGGGGGCGGGTAGCACGGGCCCGCAGTCTGCGGGGCTTCCTTACGTTGGCCCGCGATGCCTCCTTACGTTTCGTCGCAAGAGGCGGTCTGCGCAGCGGAGAGGTTCGGCGCTCTTCGGGGCGGGCACCGGGCAGGATGCACATCGGGCTGGGCACTGTAGCGTCCGGGTCTGACAATGCAGCCTCGAACGGCCGCCCTGACTTCCGTATTGTCTACGGCAGTTGGCTCAAACTGGCTGCTCGGGGCGGGGCGCCTCGGCCACGGCCTGTCCGGTCTGGGATGACCTGCCCGGCGTCGAGCCGTGCGCATGAGGCTCCGGGCGGGAGAGCGGCTGCCGTACCGGGCCGGTTCAGGAACCGGTCTGGCCCGCTGGCAGGTCTGCCTGGTCGAGCAGGCGGACAAGGTCGTCGTAGACGCCTTGCACATTTCCCGTCTGCAGAATGAGGGATGCCGTCAGGTCAATGGCCTGGTCGATCGTGCCCTGTGCAGTGTGCTTCGCCTCATCGAGCCGCTCCAGTTCGCGCGCGATGTCCGGCCGGGCGGCGGCAAATGCGGCAGGCAGCCGCTGCAGTGCGTCGGCCGGGTCCCAATGTCGGGGCACCAGGTAGGACCAGTCGTCTTCGTGGTTGACGACGACCGGTTCGGTGATGCGCGGTCCCCTGGTGTGTTCCACGTCCAGGTGGAGTCGGGAGCAGGCGCGGTACAGGGCAGTCAGCTGCGGGTCATGGTCTTCGAGGAAGATCTCGCCGAGCGTGTATCCCTCCGTGCACAGGCGCACGCGGGTGAGCATCGTGGCCGCATCCAGGGATGCCCGCTCGGGGTCGTACTCGACGGTGGCCCCGTCCGCGGTGTGGCGGAGCACGATGGGTTTGTCGGGCCGGGCGGTACCGCGGCGCACTCGGGCGGAAACGAGGCTGAGCCGACGGCGCGTGACGGTGGTCATGGGCGCTCCCCCATGTTGAAGAGGATCTGGCGGACGGCGTGAAGCCGCAGGCGGGGATCTTGGTTTATGGGGACGGTGATCGTTCTGGCGTCCCTGGAATCGTGGATGGCCAGGATGCGGTCACCGATGTCGCTGTCGAGATGGGTAAAGTCCCATTCCTCGATCTCCAGGCGGGTGCTTGGCGACCAGAGCATCGAGAGCCGCTGTAGCCCGGTTCTCAGAGACAGGTACGCCGGGTGCTGGCTCGTCCGGGCTGGCGGGGAGCGTCATGTGATCGCCTCCGCTCCCCCGCCCGAGTGGTGACGGGGGTGGCGGTGCGCTGCGGGTACGCCTGCAAGCGGCGCGGAGACCGCGCTCGCCGATGTCACGGAGGGCCATCAGCAGGCACTTCATGTGTCTTCTCCTCGCAGGTCAGGCGTCCAAGACGCGGGCAGCCGGCCGGGGTCGGCTGTGCCGCACCGTGCTGTGTGCGGCATGCCGACTCACGGCCGTGCTCAGGCTGCCTGGAGGAAACACCACGCGTGCATCGGCCTCGGCAAGGTTGCCAACTCACGTCGGATGCCGAGGGAGGGCTGGTATTGTCCGCGTCCGCTTCCGCCCCGGTCCGGTGCCTGGAAAGTCCGCGGGGTTGAGCCGCAGCGCCGTGCCCTCGTCGGGGGTGCAGAGCCGTGCTCAGGTTTGCGACAGGCGGGTCCGAGGCGTCTGTCTGGTGGCCGCTGACGGCTTGTCATTCGGCCCGCGGGCCGGGGTCAGTGTGCAAGCCAGTGAGCCGGGACGAGGGCGTCTCCGTCGCGCCAGTTGGCGACAACGGCGTGGCGGAACCATGGGGTGGAGGCAAGGTGCGCATGGTCGGTGGCGATGACTTGAAGGCGGCCTTCGGCCTGGGCGACGACCTTGTGCATGAGGTGGTAGTAGGCGCGGACGGCCTGCCAGTCGGCGTCCTCCAGGGTGGCGGCGTCGTGTACGTGTTCTTCGGGGAAGAATGCCTGGCTGGGCTGGTCGAACATGATGAAGTGCGGCACCGGGCGCTGGTGTTCGACGAAGTAGAGGTGCAGTGCGAGGTGGGCGACGATGTGGTATCCGATCCAGTTGTCGGCACTGCCGATCTGGTCCAGGGGGATGCGTCTGCCTGAGGTGCGGACGACCACGTTGAGGGTGGTCGGGCTGATGCGGACGTCGTCGGCCGTGTCGGCGTGTTCAAGGCCGAGTTCGCGGGCCCAGGCGGTCATGTTGCGGGCGACGTCGCCCAGCCGGATTTCGGTCTCAGCCGCGATATCGTCCTGGTCAACATGGTGCTGGAGGTCTCGTCGGTGCTCTTCCAGCCGGGTGATTTCCCGGCGCAGCGCCGAGACGTCGACGGTGTCGTCGGCGGCGGGCTCATGCAGGGCCTGCAGGATCCTGCCCCGGACGAGGGCCTGCTGCTCTCGCTGATCCTGGGCTCGGCGCAGGGCGCGGTTGTTGTCGCGCAGGGCTCGTTCGGCGGCAGCGTTCTCCCTGACGCGGCGGACGAGTTGTTCTCGTTCGGCGGTGAGTGTGCGGCGGCGTTGTTCTCGTGCGGGGGCGAGGGCGTCGAGGTCGGTGAGTTCTTGTTCGAGGTCGCGGGCGAGTTGGGACAGGGCGTTGACGGCCGGGTCGGCTTCGGGAAGTTCCTGGGTGCACAGCGGGCAGGTGTCGTGGCCGTCGTCGCGGGTGGCCAGCAAGCCCAGCGGGGTGAGGCGGCTGCGCTGGGTGTGGAGCTGGCCGGTCAGGTCCACGGTTTGCTGCGCCCACAAATCCAGCAGGCGCAGGGCGTCGTCGATTTCGCCCAGGTCGTGGGTGAGGGTGCGGCGTTCGGCGGACAGGCGGTCGGCGAGTCCGGGCTCGGCGCGGGGAGTGGGGATGTGGCTTGGGGCCTCGAGTGCGGTATGCAGGAGCGTTTCGAGTTCGGCCGGCTGCAGGGAAGCGGGGAGTTCGGCGATGAGTCCGGCCTGGTGGGCCAGGCGCGCCAGTGCCGTGCGGACGGTTGTGGAGCTGCTGGCGTGTTGGCGGGCTTGGTCGAGGGTGCGGCGCAGGGCAGTAAGGCGGCGGGTGGTGGTCAGGAGCTGCTGCTTGCGGGCGGCTTGTTCGGGTCCTGCGGCACCGAGGAAGTAGGGCAGGCTGTTTTTGAGGGCGGTGAAGATTTCGTGGTCGGTCTGCCGGTGGAAGAGGCGTCCGGAGTCGGCGATCTCGGTCTGCCGCTGCAGGCACAGGGGCAGGGCGTGGCCGATATGGACGTTGTAGGCGGAGCCGTCGGGCGAGTCGATGAGGTGGTCCTCGATGCCAAGGCGGCCACTGATTTCTGAGCGAATCGACTCTGTGTTGGAGTTGACCCGGAGCTGGTCGGCGGTAGGAACGTCCAGGCGGTGGTCGCCGAAGACGAGCATCGCGTCGCTGGTGGAGCCGGTGCGGGGGTGGCGGCGGGCGACGAGTACCCGGCTGGTGCCGGTCTGGATCAGCAGGGCGAACCAGCCGACGGTGTCGGTGATGAGCCCCTGGGGCAAGGGGGTGCGGCGTCGTCCCAGGCAGTGGTCGACGACGTCGACCAGGGTGGTCTTCCCTGTCTTCGACCAGCCGGTAACGATGTTGAGTTTTCCAGGCTTGAAGCGCAGGACGCGGGGGGTGGGGCGGCCGTCGCGGTGGTAGAGGGCCAGGGCGAGCAGATGCATGGGGATCGCTTCGATCGTGGGGTGGGTTACGGCGTGACGCCAAGGAGGGTGAAGGCGGTTGCCGTCGGAGTGGCCGCAAGCCAGCGGCCGACCAGCGCGGCTGCAGCGGTGCACTGCGCCATCTCGTCATGCCGGCCAGCACGCGGCAGGAGCGGCAGGCGGCGCTCGAGAACGATTCCCGCGGCATCGACGCTGTAGGTGCCCTGGCGCAGGGCGAAGCGGTGGCTTGTGCGGGTGTAGGCGGTCAGGGCGGCTGCGCGGGCGGGATAGGCGGCGCGCAGCTGGGGGTTGCGGGTCAGCCAGGCGGTGAGGGAGGTGCGGGTGTCGCGCGGCAGGGCGGAGCGGGAGTCGGGCGGCAGCACCAGGGGCAGGACGAGGAAGCTGCTCAGGTAGGGCAGCGGCGTATCGGCGGCGCGGTGGTGGGCTCCTGCGGCCGCGGCCATCAGGTAGGCGCCGAAAGCCGGGTTGAACAGGGCGGCTGCTTCGGGCAGCAGGGAGCGGGGGACGGAAGCGGTGGTCATGGGACATCAGCCCTTGAAGGACCTGCGAGGGCGGTCAGAAGTGTTTTGAAGTCGGGGTGCCAGCCCACCGGCCGGGTGTCGGTCAGGGCGAGGTTGGCCAGGGCGTGTAGGGTGCCGCGGGCGATCCAGCGTTTGTCGATCTGCCGCAGGGCGAGGCCGACCACGGCCTGCTCGGACCCAGTGAGGATCTTCCGGCCGACTTCCTCAGCGTCGTCCTCGCAACGGCCCAGACGGTAGGCGTCCCGCAGACCGGAGGCGACGGCCCGGTGCTCTTGCCTGATGTCCGTTTCGAACGCGGCCAGTTCGTCTTCGGTGACGTAGTGGTGGTGCAGCCAGCGTGAACGGTGCAGGGCCGCATGGTGGTACTCATGGATGTGGTGGTGCTGCGTCTCGGGACCCGCGCCGATGAGGGTGAGCTGAGCGACGAAGACGCGGTCGGCGTACCGGCCGATCTCGTCCTCGGTCAGTTCCTCCAGCCGGCTGTTGAGCGGCAGCCGGCCGGGCCCGTAGCTGCTTTGCAGGTGGTCGACGACCGCGCGCAGTTCAGCGGCGCAGACGGACACGCGGCGCGGGTCGGCGGGGTCGAGCATCTGCCGTGTGGTCATGGCCCACCAGCCGCGCACCTGCTGCAGCATGACCGTGACGTGGTCGGCGTCGTCCTTCCAGATTCCGAGGACTTCCTGCAGGTCGGCGTCGGAGCGGGCGGGCTGGGGCGCCTGGTCGTCCAGCACGATCGCGCCGACCAGGCTGGCGCGTTGAGCCGGGGTGGCCTGCAGGAACCGTGCCCGCCAACTGGCGGTGGTGGCAGCCGCGTCGGGGTCGGCGGCGATGGATTCGAGCAGCCGCTGCACACCAGTGGTATCGCGCTCTGCCCCGCTGTGCCGCAGCACAGCCAGCGGGTTGTCGGGTCCCACACGCTGGGTGGTGACCAGGCGCAGCAGGGGAACGGGGCCCTCGCCGACGGCGGCCATCACGTCGCACCAGCCGTTGAGCGTGCGCCACAGGTCGGCTCCCGTCGGGGACAACTCCCCCTCGCCCTTGTGCCGTTTGACCTGCACGCACTCGGCGGGCCAGCCCTCGTTGCGGATGACGATGTCGTCGAGGCACTCCATGCGCAGCTCGGCCTGGGGGTTCTTGAACCAGGTACGGGCCAGCTCAATTAGGGCCCGGTCGCACTGGTAGAGGTAGCCGGAGAGCTGTCCGGCCGCAGAGTGCACCCACACGTTCGTCACAGTGCGCTACAAAATAGCGACAAAGTGTAATGGCGGGCAAGTCGGTCCGATGTGGGGTAAGCCCCTGCACGTCAAAGCTCAGCAGTCGTGAAGACCTCGGGGCATGACGCCCGGTTCCGCACACCCACGCCTCGGCTGCGCGTGCGAACTTCCCCTTGGAGCAGCACAGTTGGCCACAGCACGCCGCCCTGTCCGCACGCGGAGAAGGAAAGGCAGACCGGTCCTATTTAAAGGACGGGACCTGCGCTCAAGAGATCCGGTCAGCGGGGCCTATCCGGCAGTTGGGCTTCGACTTCGTCGACGAATCTGGAGCGCATGGTGTCTCGTGGGCGTGCGGGGTACCACTTGTTGGCGGGGATGGTGTAGCGGTTGCCTCCGATGAGGATGGCTTCGTCCTTGGCGCGGGTGAGGGCGACGTAGAAGGCTCTGCGAGCGTCGGCGACTTCTTTGGGGGCGGGGGGCTTGCCGGGGTAGTGACGTGGGAGCAGTCCTTCGACGAGGCCAGGCAGGATGACGATGTGGAACTCACGGCCCTTGGCGCTGTGGTAGGTGGTCAGGGCGATGTGGCCGGGGATTTGTCCTCCGGCGAGTTCGGCCATGGTGAGGTCACCGGGGTCTGCCAGGGCCTGGGCCGTGTCCCGGTCGCGTTGGTCGGGGCTGTGATCGGCGAGGTGGGTGGCTCCCAGGGTGTCCCACAGTGCGGCGAGGAAAGTCCACGCTGGGTGGGCTGGGGTTTCACGGTCGGGGGCGTCCAGGAGCGCTGCCAGGCGTCGTGACAGGGTGCGCTGGGTGTCGGCCGGGTCGTTGTGGTGGGCGACCTGGAGTTGATGGTGCCAGGTTGCGGCCAGCTCGCGAAGGGTTCGGGCAGGGGCGATTCCGGCTGTTCTGCGCCGCGGTGCTGCGAGGTCTGTGGTCGCGGCGCCGGGAAGAGGCCCGGTCAGTCGCCGTGTGGCGCAGGCAGCGATCAGGTCGGCGAGGGGGCCGCTGGGACGGCGGCGCTGCTTTTCGCTGTCGAAGGGGATCTGAGCGGCCCGGATCGCGGTGGTCAGGGCGTCGAGCAGGGGGCCTTTGGAGCGGTAGAGGACAGCGATGTCTTCTGGCGGTGTGCCGGTTGCCAGGCGGTTGTTGAGGACTTCGACGGTGCGGGCCGCGTGGGCGTCGACGTCGCCGTCGGCGTGGAGGATAGTGACGGTGCCTGCGTCGTCGCGGCCAGGTGCGGCGTGGTAGCCGCGGTCCTCGCCGAGGACTGCGCGGCCGGCGGTTACGAGGGCGCTGCCGCTGCGGTAGTTGACCCGCAGGCGCAGTCGTCGGAAGTCGGGCCGGTTGCTGAGCTGTGTCAGGTAGCGGGGGCTGGCGCCCTGGTAGGCGTAGAGCACCTGATCGGGATCGCCGACGGCGGTGATGCCCACGCCGGCGTCCAGCAAGGTGAGCACCAGGGCGTGTAGGACGGGGCCGAGGTCTTGGTATTCGTCGACGACGAAATGCGGGAAGCGCGCCACGAGTTGCTCGCGTGCGGTGCGGCTTTCGCGCAGCAGGTCGAGGGCGCGGATGGTCATGGCCTCGAAGTCGAGGGTGTCGTGGTCGCGGAGCAGTTGTTCGTAGCGGCGGACGGCGCGCGCGTATTGGCGCGGGTAGTCGGCGATGGGCTCGACGGCGGCGATCAGACGGCGCAGGCGCTCCAGTGTGGTCCGGTTGTTCGGGTTGACGTCCAGGCCAGATTCGTAGGCGGCGGTGTCCCACATCTGTCTGCAGGCGGACGTGTCGGGGATGGTGAGGTCGTCGGGAAGCGGGTCGCCGATCAGGCGGCCGTAGGGGCGCAGGATGTGGTGTAGGCAGAAGGCGTGCACGGTGGTGCTGGACAGGCGGCGGCCCGGGTGCAGTCCGAGGTGGTGCAGGCGCACGGTGGTCTCGTGGGCGGCTGTTTCGGTGTAGGTCAGGGCGGCGACGCCGCGGTGGCGGCTGGTGGTGGCCAGTAGGTATCCGACGCGGGCGACGAGGGCTCGGGTCTTGCCGGCGCCGGGTCCGGCGAGCACTGCGATGTTTGCGTGGTGGGTGGCGGCGGCGCGTTGGTCGGGATGCAGCGCGCCCAGTTCGGCGGCCAGGGCGGGCGGCAGCAGAGCCGACACGGTCGCAGGCGTCTGCTGGTGGGGGGCCGTCATCAGCTGTGGCCCGGGGTGGAGGCTGCGGGGAACAGGGGCCGGCCGCGGAAGGTGCAGCTGAGATCGTCCAGCAGGCCGAGGATGGCTCCCGGGCCTTCGATCGTCAGCAGGTCGTCGCGGGTGATGGGACCTTCCGTGCGGCCGAGTAGGTCCAGGACGCGGCCGTGCAGGCCGGTCGTGCTGGCGACGTGCGCGGCCAGCCGCTGGGCGTAGCGTCCCTTGCCGATGGCCTCGATCTTGTCCACCAGGGTGTCGCGCTGCTGGCCGGTTGCGGTGCCGTCCTCAAAGGGGGCCAGGGCTTCGCGGAAGGCGGACCGGCTGCTCTCGCGCTGCCGGAAGGCGCAGTAGGCCTCGGCCATTTCGGGATGCAGCAAAGGAGCGATGTCGGGTTCCAGCGTGTGGTCGCCGACGTAGACGCCTACCAGGCTCGCGGCGGTCACCACCTGCTGCCGTCCGGCGCGTACGCCGCGCTCGGGCAGCTTCTGGACTGTGATCGTGTCGATGCCTTGGTCGAGTTCCTGGTGCAGGGCGTCCTCGTGTGCGATGCGTGCCAGATCGCGGGCCCTCCACAGGCCAGGTTCCTTGTGATGGCGGTGCTCGCCGTCGGTGGCGTCGCCGTCGGTGAGGATCCAGTGCGGGCGCCGCAGCGCCTGGGGGCCCAGCAGGGTGGCGTAGGGGGCGAAGTCGGTGCCTTCGACGCTGGAGACGACGATGCCGTGGTCGTCCAGGTGGAAGCCGGCTGCCTCGGCGAGGGCGGGCAGCAGGTAGGCGTCGGCTGCGCCCTCGACCAGGACGGTGCCCCGGGCGAAGAGGATCTCGGCGCGGGTGACGTTGATATAGCGCTCGAGGTCGGCCGTCTCGGCGTCGGTGAGCACACCGGGCGGTACGACGGAGCCGACGGTGTGGTCGCCCTGGGTGCTGGTGAGCACGATGCTGGACAGGGGGGTGACGGCGGCGATGTGCGGGCTGTGGGTGGTCAGCAGCAGACGGTTGGGTTCGTGGAGCAGGTGGGCGAACAGCTTGCGCTGCAGGCTGGGGTGGAGGTGGGCCTCGGGCTCTTCCACGGCCAGGAGTGTGTCCTCGCCGTCGCTGGCCTGGCGGCGCAGTTTCAGCCGCTCGAGCAGCAGGGCCAGGTAGACGACGTTGGCGGTGCCGGTGGAGGTGTGCTGGATGCCGCGGCTGCTGCTCGGGTCGATCAGGAGCTGGACGCTGCGGATCAGGTCGTCTTCCCGGCCGGCGAAGTCCAGCGAAGGGGTCAGCGGCAGTTGGGGGCCGGTCATGGCGGCCAGGCGGGCGGCTAGTTCGTCCACCGCCTGCTGCATGGATGCGTCCTGGGCCAGCTGGTTGCGGGCTTGTTTCAGGGCGTCCAGGGTGGAGGCGACGATGTCGGGGGCCGGAGGCCGCTCGCGCAGCAGCCGGACCAGGGGGCTGCGGTCGGCGCGGGAGAAGTCGCCCTCGGCGTCGCGCAGGGCGGGCAGCACGGAAAGCGGGACGTAGTCCTTGGCGTGGCGCATGTCGACGCCCGCATCGTCGCCGCCGTAGATGGTCCAGGAGTAGTCGTCGGGAGTCAGCGGTTGGCTGGGCTGGGCGCCGAAGACTGCGCCCACTGCAAGCTTGGGCTGGAACAGATAGGTCAGGCGGGCGATGCGGGGCTGCCCGTCCTCGGTGATGATCGCGCCGTCGAGGGTCGCGATGGCGTCGTCATCATCGTCGAAGTCGGTAAGTTCGATTTCGACCCTGACCTCAACTCCTTGGTGCAGCGCCGGTGCACCGTCATGGATGTCGTCGGCCTGGAGCCTGCGCCACCGGTTGGACAGGTCCGGGTCGAGGACCAGGCGCAACGCGTACAGCAGATTGCTCTTGCCGACCCCGTTCTCCCCCACGATCACCGCAGGAGTCGGGAAAGGATCAATCACCAGATCCCGGAAATTCCGGAAATTCACGATCCTGACCTTTGAAAGGCGCACCGCTCTCCCCTCCCCCGCGCACGGCCCCCGCCCCACGCACTCCAGACGCCCCACCTGCGGACGCATCAGCCTAGTTGCCGCATCAACCGACGGGGCACGCACCGTCACTCAGGAACAGCGGGCTCTCGCGTGCGCCGACAGCCGGACCGAGTCCGGTGCCGGGTCCTGGAGCCATCCGTCCTTGGTCCCGGCCGGACGAGGCCTCGCGCACAAGCCCGGCCGGACGCACGGTCCGACCGGCCGCGCAGGGCCGGCGGTTTCCCCTGTGCATGAGCCGGCATGGTTGCCGGCTGTCTGGTCATCGCCCCGCAGAGTTTTCAGGACCAGCGAGTTCTTGGCGCAGGTCCACGTAACAGCGCAGCCGCACACCCGGCTCCCCGGGCTGGCGTGTGGTGTGCTCGGCCGGCGCGGTGGCCCATCTCTGAGCAATCGCGTTCTGCATGGCGAACGCTGTGTCGTCATCGGCAGCCGCGAGGTCCACCACGAGCAGACCCGGCTCGGCCACATGCACATCCCTGATCGGCTTCATGCCCCACACGACGTCGCCGCATCCGGGCGGGTTCCCCCGATGCCACGGCATCACTCGACCGGGTGCTGTACCGGCATGCCACCGAGCCGGCAGGCGCATCTTCCACGGGCGGCATCATGCCCGTGGCGCCGCATTGAACCCAGCTACCTCTCAGCGGGTTCACCCTGGGTCGGATTTCGCCGATCTACCGGCACCTCATGCACATTTCAGACCAGTTAGCGACACATTTCGATCAGTTCGAGTATTTGATCTGCATCCTTGATGTCCTGCACAGATCATGGATCAGCTCCTGCACGTGTACGGTTCCGCCTTTCTTGGCCCGGCAGCCCGAACAGGGGCGACACCGCCGCGCTGGCCCCGCGCCCGGCCTCACGCGGCATGCCGAAGCCGGGTGCAGGCAGGAGCGGGCGGACATGACGGGTTTGCGCACCGAGCAGGTGTGGGCGGCGCCCCAAAAGTGGCAGGGCAACACAGTCAGCCAACTGCTCGTTCCTGCCAGCCCTTTGACGCTGACCGAGGAATCCGGATCCCAGTTCGTCCACAACTCTTTCGGGCGCTGGCCTGCCGCGGCCGGCGCGGCGGACGCGCTGGCCGCGCTGGTGCCCAACACACTCGGCGGCGCGGTGAACTGGATCGGGCCACAGCAGCTCTCCACCCCGCAGGCGGTGCTCGACTCCTACCCGAATGCGATCCAGCTGCATGATCTCGTGCGGGAGGGTGGGCTGAGGCCTCCGCAGGCCGGTGCTCTGCACGCGGTCATCGGGTATTGGTACTCGCATCTGCCCGAGCCGGGCCTGGTGGTCATGCCGACCGGCACCGGCAAGACGGAGACCATGCTCACTGTGCTGGTCGCGTGCCGTCCCGAGCGGCTTTTGGTGCTGGTGCCGAGCGTCGCGCTGCGCGACCAGATCGCGGCCAAGTTCGAGTCGCTGGGCATCCTGCAACAGCAGGAGATCGTCTCCCCGGCCGCGCTTCGCCCGTGCGTAGGCCGTGTGACGCGCCGCTTCACCGACGCGGCGGAGGCAAAGGCGTTCGCCTCGGCGTGCAACGTCGTCGTGGCCACCCCCAGCGTGTTGCACTACTGCGTCCCGGAGGCGCGTGAGGCCCTGCTGGCCGAGTTCAGCCACCTGATCGTCGACGAGGCGCACCATGCCCCGGCCTCTACCTGGACGAATGTGATCCGCCGGTTCGAGGACCGGCGGGTACTGCTGTTCACCGCGACCCCGTTCAGGGAGGACGGCCGGAAGATTCCCGGCCGGACCGTCTTCCGCTATCCGCTGCGCCAGGCGCAGGCCGAGAACTACTTCACAGCCATCGACTACCGGGCGGCCCTGAGCCTGGAGGGCAACGACCAGAAGATCGCCGAGCTGGCCGTGCAGCGCCTGCGTGCCGACCTGGACGCGGGCTATGACCACCTGCTGATGGCGCGGGTGAACACCGTCAGACGGGCCCGGGAGATCTGCGCGCTGTACCAGGAGTTGGCAGATGATCTGGGTGCGGTAGCGCTGTATGACGGGCTGTCCGCGGCTGACCGCAAGGTGGCGCTGGCCTCGATGCACGACCGCAGCTGCCGCATCGTGGTGTGCGTGAACATGCTCGGCGAGGGCTTCGACATGCCCCAGCTGAAGGTGGCGGCGGTGCACGACGTCAGGAAGAGCCTCAGCCCGATGATCCAGTTCATCGGCCGGTTCACCCGCACCTCGACGCTCGCCCCGAAACCGATCGGGACCGCCTCGGTGTTCGTGGCACGGGATCCGGCGGCGGCCCTCTCACCGCTGCGCGACCTGCTGAAGGAGGACGCGGACTGGGATCTCCTGCTGCATGACATCACCGAGCAGAGCGCTGCGCGGGGTGAGGAACTCAGCGAGTTCGACGCCTCCTTCACGCATGTGCCGGCCGACATGGCGGTCAGTGTGCTGGAACCGAAGATGAGCGCGGTAGCGCACCGGGCTCCGAGCGGCGCGTGGGATCCGCAGGCCGCGATCAGCTGCTACGGCGAGGACCGCGTGCTCGGGCAGACCGTGGCCACCGGCGCCGACGGCCGCATCGCCTGGTTCGTCGTCGAGCACCGCACCCTGGTCGACTGGGGTGCCCCGCAGTTCCTTGAGCAGACCCAGTACGAGTTGATCGTCATGTACTTCGACGATGCGCGGCGGCTGCTGTACATCTACGGCTCCCACAAAAAGGGCGACTACAAGGAGCTGGCCAAACGGGTCCTGGGAGGCGACAGCCAGCCGATCAAGGGGCTCGACACCTTCCGGGTCTTCGCTGGTCTGGAGCGGGTGGTGGCTACCAACATCGGTCTGCTGGACTCGCGTGACCACTTCAACCGCTTCTCGCTCCTGGTCGGCAGTGACGTCTTCGAAGCGCTCAACGCCGAGGCCCGCAAGAACCGCAGCCAGACCCACATCATCGCCTCGGGCCTGGACGACGGCACCAGAGTTTCCGTCTGCGCGGCCCTGTCGGGCCGCTTCTGGTCGCCGCGCACCGCTCCCAATCTGCTGGCCTGGATGCAGTGGTGCAACACGCAGGGCACCAAGATCCTCGACTCCCGTGTGGACCTCGAACACGTGATGGCCGGCTTCATCATCCCCGTCGAGCAGACCGAACGTCCCCCCTTCCCGCTGCTCGGCCTGGAGTGGCCGTGGCAGTGGCGTGCCGGCCTGGGAGAAGGTCCGCCGTTCACCGTCGACAGCCGGTCCCATCCCGTGACCGACATCGGCTTCCGCGTGGACGACTTCACCGACCAGGGGCCGCTGCGCTTCTCCCTCGTCTCCCCCACCTGGCAGGTCGCCTACAGCGCCGACTTCACCGACCAGGGGCTGGTCTACTCACCCGTCGCCGACGACGCCCTCGTCCGGCATCAGCACACGACGGTGCCCGCCGCCGAGTGGATCAACAAGCACAAGCCCTACCTGTACTTCGCCGGCGACCGCCTGCTGACACCCGACGACCGGCTACACGCACCCCGCACCGACCTGCCGCCCTTCGACCTCTCCCTGCTGAAGCCCTTGGGCTGGAACGGCGTCGACATCAAGATCGAGTCCATGGGACCCGAGCGGCTCCCCCAGTCCATTCAGCACTACATGTCCCTCCACCTCAGCGGCCAGCAGCACTTCGACGTCCTTGTCGACGATGACGGCTCCGGCGAAATCGCCGACCTCGTCGGCATCACCGCGGACGACACCGAGATCACCATCACGCTCGTGCACTGCAAATACTCCTCCGAGCCCTTCCCCGGAGCCCGCGTCGACGATCTGTACGAGGTGTGCGGGCAGGCGGCCCGCGGCGCGAAATGGCGCGAGTACGGCACAGACGCACTGCTGCGGACCCTGGACCGCCGGGCTGGCAAATACGCCGCCCGCAACCCCGGCAAGACCCCGTACCTGATCGGCAGCATCGACGAGCTGTACCGCCTCCGTGAACGCGCGCCCCACCTGCGCCCGCACATCAATACCGTTATCGCCCAGCCCGGCCTATCCGCCGCCGCCTGCAGCAGCGAGCAGCAGCGCCTCCTCGCCGGCGCCCACTCCTACGTACGGGCACTGACCAAAGGCACCTTCACCGTCTTCTGCAGCCCGTAGACCCAGCGGCGGCCATCTGCCGGGACAGCATGATCCTGCGCAGCCAACCGCCCCTGCCGCAATGGACGTGACGCCGCCGCAGGCGGGCCGGGCAGGGCCGCACCGGCGTGAGTGTGCCGCGGCTCTGCCCGGCGCGAGACCTCACTGGGGCACTTCATCGGCGCCTGGCACTCCGGCTCGTTCATCTTCCCGAAGGGGACGTGCACGCTGGGCGTGTTGCGGGCGGTGCCGGCCAGATGACGGACCTGGTAATCGAAGAAGATGTGGGGCTTGAGAACGCCCATGAGCCACGGCTCGCGGGATGGCGTCGGCTGGCGCCCCTTCCGACTGGGCTCTTTGAGAGGCCGCCGGGACGGCAAGCGGCAATGGGGGCAGAGGGGGTGGGCAGTCTTGTTCGCCGCGCAGGTTGATCTGCCCGGTCGCCGGCTGTCCGAGCAGGAACGAAATGGTCCGGCACCCGTGTTCCGGCTGCCGGCCCGGTGTGCTGTTCGGGCCTCCTTGCCTCCTGCAGGCGGTGAAGGACGCACCGGAGCGGCAGCAGGGGTGGGAGTGCTTCATCGCGAGATCAGCCACAGGAGCACCCCTGTCATGACGGTGCTGCCGGTTGCGTATGCAGCGCCGCGGAGCATCGCGAAGCCTGCGGCGTGCAGCAGGCGGCGGCCGGTACAGCGGATAGGTCGTGTCATGAATCCTCCTACTGGTGACATGAATTGAGAACGTCGCACCCCTCGCGGGCCGTCGTCGCACGGCGAGTGCGTGATCCAGTAGGCCATTCCCGGCGCCGCCAGTTGGGCGGTTTAATCGCGGGGTTCTAACTAGGGTGAGGTAGTGGCGTGGAAGGGACCGAGTGCGGCTGAACAGGAGCTTTCCGAACTCCTGGGGGCGCGGGATCTGTGCGTGAGCTGGGCCAAGATCAGGCGCTGGCGGGAGTTCGGGGCTCTGCCGTGGGGCCCCCGGCGCGGCCTGGGCAGAGGTGTCGGGTCGGTGTCGGAGCTCACTGCGGATACGGCGGTGGTCGCCGAGGCCCTTGCTCTGGCCACGGCCAGGAAGACGCGGATTGAGAAAGCCGTGCTCCGCGTGTTCACGGTGCATCCGCGGTCCGGAGATGCGTTCGTGGCCACCTGGGTTCCGCTGCCGGAACGTGGTGTCCGCAGGGCATTGATGTGGTACGTCGGTCAGGATCGCTCCAGCGCGGTGGCTGTCGTCGAGCGAGCTGTCGAGGCGGCGGGCGACGATCCCGATCGGCGTGCGGACGCCGCTCTTGCTGCCGCGCACACGTACTACGCCAGGCGGTATCACCGGGCCCGCAACACGCGCCGGGCGGGCGGCCGCGTCCGCCCGGCCGATCCGCACAGCCGGGCGGACGCACATGGGCTGGCGACGTTCGCGGCCGCCGTGGTGCTGGGCGTGCAGGAGTTCGCCGCGGACGGCGTGATGGAGGCCCTCGGGCAATCGTTCGGTTCACCAGGCAATGGGCTCGTGTCCGCGCAGGCGTTCACCGAAATGGAGGCCATCGCCACACAGGCCGAATGCTCCGGCGACCAGCTGGTCCTGCCGGGCGGGGGGCTCACGGCCGACAAGGCGCGCCGGCTGAGGGAGACGGACTACGACACCCTCTGCACGGTCCGCCACGTGCTCGCCGTTTTGGTGGAGTCCTCCCTTCCGCTGCGTCTGGCTTCCCGTGCCCGCCTGCAAGATCCCGCTCTGCGGCACATCGAGCAGGTCCGTGCTGGCAACCCCCGCGTTCGCCACTACCTGGACTGTGCTGATTTCATCAGCCGTCGTCCTCCGGCTGATGCGTGGGAAGAGTTGATCCTCTTGCTAATCAGCATCTGCACCACCCCCGAAAAACTGGAGGCCTTCCAGGGGGACGTCACCGCCCTGGACCCGGCCCTCGACGAGATCCACGCCCTCGGCCAGCGCGCGGTGGCCCGTCTCGCACCAGCGGCTGGCGAAGGAACGGCCTAGAGGCACCACTCATGCGGTCGTTGCCCGCAGCCGACTGCAGGATGATCGCACCTGACGCGCCAGCGTCATGCGCAATAAGCGCGCTGGCCGACAGCGGTGCTGTCTGCATCCGCTGCCGTGGGGCTTGGGTTAGGGGGTGCTGGTCTGCACGATGAGGTCGGCGAGCGGCCGTTGGGCGAGGTAGCGGTGGGCGGCGTGCGGTTCGCCGATGCCGTTGCGGACCAGTTCGTCGCGGGCGGCCGGGGCGAGGAGGGCCAGTCCGCTCTGGGCGACGATGTCACCGGCGGCGTGGAGGTTCATCCAGTCGATGCTGTCGGGCAGGTGCAGTGCGCCGTCCTGGCCCAGGGAGTGACGAATGGTGGGCCAGGCGAGGGGGGATCCGCAGGTGACCAGGGTGGTCAGGCCGTCGGGTCCGGGTCCGGTGTCGGCGCGGGTGAGCATGTCGAAGGCGATGATGCTGCCCAGGGAATGCGCGATGACCAGGCGGGGTTCGGGGCGGTGCAGTTCGGTTCGGACTTCGGCGCGGATGCGCTCGCCGATGTCGTGGTGGAGGTAGCGGTAGACCTGGCGGATGAAGCGCAGCAGGCGTCGGCCCATGTTGCGGCCGATTTTGTGGTCGGCGGCGGCAAGTGCCCTGGCGACGGGGCGGGGGACGTAAGGGATGCCCAGTCCGAGGGTTTCGGTCTGGAGTTGTTCGGGGTCTAGGCCCGGCGGGGTGTACAGGGCGAGGGTGTCGAGGACGAACGCTTCCTCCTGGTCGGTGAAGGGATCGGTGTCGTCGACGAGAGGGCTGCCGTCTTCGGTTCCTAGCCGCTGGCTGGGGGTGCGGAAGAGGTTGCCGTAGTAGGCCACGCTCAGCGGTGGGATGGGGCAGGCGGGTCCGTGGTGGGTGCGCAGTCCCTTGGTCAGGGCACCGGCCCAGTCAGCCGATAGTTTCACGGCGTTGGTGTTTCCCTGCCAGATGCCGTGGATTCCAACGATGTGCATGCCGGCCTTCCACTCCCCCGAGGACGGGCCCTGCGGCTGCGGGACCTTGGTGACTGCGGGGATCGTAATTGCTGGTCGTTAAGGTACTCAAGGAGCATCTGCGGCGAAGGGGGCTGGGGTTGAGCGAGACGGCACCGGGTTCGCGGCGGTTGGTGATTGTCGCGGTTGACGACTATGCGACTGAGGACAATGAGTTCACTACGGGGATCCGGGCTCAGGTGGAGACGGTGACCGGGTGGCTTGCTCATCCGTCACTTGGCGCGGAACGGCAGTTCGAGGTCGCGCAGCCCAAGGAACTGACATGCACGGAGGATCTGCGCGAGTTCCTGGCCCGCCAGGAACTGGCCAGGGCGGACTGGGACGAGGCTCTCGTGGTCTACATCACCGGGCACGGTCTGCGGGGCATGTCACGGCGACACTATCTGACTTTCGCTGGCACAGACACCGGGCGGCTGCTCGCCACGGCGTTTCCCACCAGCGAGCTGGTGACGCAGGTTGTGGACAGTGAGGCCGAGCATGTTCTGGTGCTGGTCGACTCGTGCTTCGCCGGGAGCCTGAAGAGCGAACTGGGTGTCCTGTTGGAGGAGTTGTCCGCCCAGCGGCGGAAGCTGAGGACTCTCGCCGTGATCACCAGTGGTGATTTCGAGCAGCGGCCGCGGTTGGGTGAGTTCACGCGGCTGATGGAGCTGGCCCTGGAGCGGGCCAGGGACGAGTCGGCCGGCTTTACGGCGCCTCATCTGTCGCTGGAGGAGTGGGAGAAGCTTCTCAATACTGTCGGTGACGACCATCCGGAACTGATACGGGCGCTGTGGGTGTGGCCCGACTCGCGCCGTGACGAGCCGAGCCTGTGCCTGCCCAATCCGCATTTCCAGCCCGAGGAACAGGTTGTGCAGGCCCCCCGGCAGTCGGTGTCGCTGTCGGCGTCCGCCCTTGAGCAGTACTGGCTCTCGCGTGCCTCGGGCCGCACGGACGACGGGGATCCAGGCTGGTACTTCAGCGGGCGCCGGGATTTGATGAGGGCGCTGGTGGAGTTCGTTCGTGCCGGCGAAGGCGTGTTGGTAGTGACCGGTGCGGCCGGATCGGGCAAGTCGGCGCTGCTGGCCCGTTTGGTCACGTTGAGCGATCCGCTGTTTGCCACTGTCTCACGGTTCGCGGCGGTGGTGCAGGCGATTCCTGCGCCGCTTCGCCCTGCAGTGGGTGGCGTCGACGCGGCGGTGCTTGCCCGCGGGAAGTCGTCTTTGGCGCTGATCGAGGATCTGCTGGCCGCTTTCGGTGGAGCCGTTTCGAGAGGGGAACCTGCGCTGCAGGCTCTGCTGCAGCGGATCGCGGCCGCCGGTGAGGCCAAGCAGGGGCCGGTCACGGTCGTGGTCGACGGACTGGACGAGGCGCTGGAGCCTGCGGCGTGCCTGTCGGACGTGATCGGGCCTCTGGCCCGGCTGCGCACGGCGGACGGCCAGGGGGCGGTCCGGCTGGTGGTGGGTATGCGCAGTTCGGCGCAGGATGTCACGGACGGACGGCTGCAGGACGCGGCGGCCGATCAGTTGCTGGGTGTCCTGCACACGGTCCTCCAGGCAGGGGTGGGCGAAGCCTATGTGGAGCTGACACGGCTGCATACGGACGGTCCGCAGACGCGGCAGGACATCGCCGCCTACGTGCGGGCGGTACTGCAGGCCCAGGAGGAGAGCCCCTACGCGGGCTACGAGGAGGAGGCCAACGAAGCAGCCGAAGTGATCGCGGAGGCGGTAGCACCGTCGTTCCTGGATGCACGTCTGGCGGCTGCTCAGCTCAGGGGCGCTTCCCAGGCGCAGGATCTGCACGACCTCCGGTGGCGCGAGCGGCTGTTGGCCGGGACGACAGCGCTGCTCAGCAGTGATCTGCGGGAAGTGGCTGAAGAGCAGAGGGTGGACCTGCGGGTCTTGCTGGCGGTGTTGCGGGCCAGCGCTTTCGGTCAGGGGTCCGGTCTGCCGTGGGCTGAAGTATGGCCGGCGACCGCAACGGCGGTCCTGGGGGCCGATGCTCCTGCACAGGGGGTGATCGACACGGCTATCCGGACGGTGCGGCACAGCCGTCTGGTCGGCTATCTCACCACCAGCGAGGAGGACGCCCGTGTCACGTACCGGCCGGTCCATCAGCGAGTGAGTGAGGTCCTTCTGCGGGAGCCGGGCCTGCTGGTCGTGGACCCGCTCACCGGGCAGCCGGAGGCCTGGGCCGCGCGTCTGCAGGAGAGCCGTCCGCCTGAACTGGTTCACCGTGCCATCGCCCAGGCGTTGGCCGGGCTGGCGCGGCAGTCCGGGCATCTGGCACCGCACCCGTATGTACGCCGCCACACCGTGGCACACGCGGATCGTGGCGGGGGCCTGGACGACTCAGTCATGCCGGTGGAGCTCGCGGCCCATGAAAGCTCGGGAACCTTGCGCGGTCGTCTGGGGCTGCCGCTGCCGTTCGGCGAAGAACAGCGCCGGGTCGTCACGTCAGCCGGTCTCATCGAGCCCTACCTGGACGAGTCAGTGGACGTGCCGTCCCGGCTCAGCAGCATCCGTTTCCACCTGACGGCGCAAGCCCAGTTCACCGCCAGTGCGAATGTTCCGGGCGTGACGTCGCTGGCCGCGCCCTCGCCGGACGCCGCCTTGCCCACGCACTGGGCGCACTGGCGGCCCCGCGGCAACGTGGTGGCCTCGCCGGCCGGCCGTGTCCACTCGATGTGCTCCCTGCGGACACTGGACGGCCGTGATCTGCTCGCCGCCAGCACCCCTCACGGCCTCGGCGTCTGGGACAGTGCGACCGGCCAGCAGCTCGTCTCGATCGACACCGCAGTGGCCCACAGCCTCACCGTCGCACGGGGCACCAGCGGCCGCCCCTTCTTGGTCGTGGCCCACCCCACCAGCGCATCGGTGTTCGATCCGCTGTCGGGCCGTCAGCTGGCGCGCATCGACAAGTTCAGTGTCCGCATGGTCACCGTGGCCCGCGACGGCGAAGCGCGCTGGGTCATGGTGGTGGCCAGCGGGAGATCCCTGCTGCTGTGGCGGCCTTCCGAAGACGAGACGGAGTGGGTCGCGCTGCCCGACGACCTCAGGCTCCCGGAACGGCTGACCTGGGTCCGCGGCCCAGACGGCCAGGGCTACCACTTGTGCAAGCGGGTGCGGAAGGGATGGGTGCTGTTCGATCCCCTGACCGGTGACGTCGTCCCCGTGCAGCTTCCGTTCACCAAAGCGCGGCCCCTGGCTGCAGTACGCGGACCGTCCGGAGGCGATCTGCTCGCGTTCCTACCCCGCCAGGGCGGGTCTGTCCAGTGGGTCGACCCCTTCCAGCCCGGCGCAGGCGTTGACGGTTTGCCATGCCAGGGCCAGCGGGTGGTGGCCCTGAACGCTCCCGGAGGTGCCGATGGCCTCGGCGTCGTCACGGACAGCGCCGTCGACGTATGGGATGTAAGCACCAACACTCCCCAGCACGTGGGGCGGTACCCGGCCCGGCCCCAGTCCCTGTTCGCGCGCGTGGCCGACCCGTCCGGTTCCTGGAAGCTGGCCGCCACCGGTGACGAAGGCATCCTGTTGCACCGGAACACGCCGCACAGGCAGGCTTCCTCTGCTGCCAAGCGGGCCCTCGCGCCGCCCTGGTCCCCGCGCGTGTCGCGTGGGATGGCCGCGCTGGAGCCGGTGGAAGGGACGCAGTACCTGGCCGTTGCCAGCGCCTCCACCGTAGAGGTCCTGCATCCGGCCACCGGCCAGGACATCAGCAGGTACAAGCATTCCTCGCCCGTGACGTTCCTGGAGCCGGTACCCGGTTTCCCAGACGGCCCTGCCGTGCTGGTGGGCGATGCCACCAGCGTGCACCTGTGGCACATCGGCCAAGAGACAGCCACCGTCGTGGCCAGAGACCTGCACGACAGTGCCAGCTGCCTCGTGCAACTCCCGGGCGGCGAGCCCGCGCTGGCGGTGGTGGGACGTGACGGAATGCGTGTGGTGGATCTCCATGCAGGATCGGGATCCGCCCGATTGCCGTTGGGCCGCATGCCGCGGCCCAACGCCCTGGTGGCGCTCCCCTCTCCCGATGGCCACTGCCTAGTGGCAGGTTCCGTACGTTCCCGGCTGCTGGTGTGGGACGTGGTCAGCGGCGAACTCCTGGAGCAGATCCCCCTACCCCAGCGCCACGCGATCACCGCACTGTGTGCTGTCCCGCTGCCCGAGGGCCGGTTCGCCGTGGCCGCCGCGACGTCCCGTGAAGTCACATTCTGGGACCCGCAAAGGTGGAAGGTCATGAACCGTGTCGCGACACCGTCCACCACCGTGCTCCACGCACTTGCCCAGCCTTCCGGATCAGCGCTGCTGGCAGCCGGAAGCGGAACCGGCCTGCGGCTGTGGGAACCCCTCGCGGGCCGCCTGGCGCACACCCTGCTCACCGCGGCCCCGATCGCCGCCCTCACATCCACCAATGCCAGCGGGCAGCAGCATGTGCACATCGGCGGCCCGGCAGGAATCGCCGCCCTGGACTGGCCGCTGAAGCCGTTCTCCTCGTGAGCTCGGCGGCGGCCACCGTCCGTACCCGGTGCTCCACCGGACAGGTCAGCCCGGGTGCAGGCTGCTGTTGTCGGCGAACGGACACGGGTCTTTGTTGTGCCGCAGCCTGAGGTGGTGATCCCTGGTATGCATGGGCGGTGAGCGCCGCGGCCGGGTCAGTCCTGCCCTCCGCCGTGACGTCGCTGCAGCCATCGCCGTATCCGGCTCACCGGGCCTCGCCACGCGTCAAGAAAATGCTCCAGGTCGGCAGCAAGTTTCGTGCCCAGCACCAAGATCAGGCTGGCACACCCGAACCCGGCAGGAATCCACACCGTGAGCCTGTCCACGTCTGACTCCCCTTCCCGATGGGCCGGACGTGACGTGACAGGCACGGCTCAGCCCGGCCACTGATGGACAGTGGTTGAGGACTGAGAGCGGTGCCGACGCAGAGCCTCAGACGAGACTTTGTATTCGATCTGACGGTGCTCCTGCAGATGACGGATGCGGGTTCCACACAGGTGCGGGGTTGCCCTCCCCGGCTGCACAGGGCGCGAAACCGGCCGTCGGCCCGGGCCGTCTCCCCATGCCGCTGTGGTGCGGCGAGCAGTCAAGTCACCGCACCACCATGGTAGTTACAGTATCTGAGGCATGCTAGAGAGCGAGCTGGCCCCATCGTGCAGACCATGACGTGACGCCATGCCGCACCAGGGCGGCTCAGTCCGCCCGGCCCGCCAGTTTCACGGCGTACCCGGGCTCGTTGAACGGCCGGGCTCCCCCTCCGCTGCACTCTCCCCAGCGGATGAAGACCAGGTCATGCGGTTAGGCTTCGTCGAATCAGCAGGTACGGCAGATCGGAGCAGCGGTGGAGCATCTCTTCGCAGTCGACGAAGAAAAAGCGGCCGCGGTCCCGCCCACCACGCTCGTACAGGAAAAGCTGCTGGAGCCGCAGCACCTGCAGGAATGGGTGATCGCCCATCCCGAGGTGCTGGGCGAGGACGTGCTGGTGATCACCGCAGAGTATGACCGCTGGGCCGACGCCGAGGGCACACCTGCCCGGGACCGCCTGGACGTGCTGGCACTGGAGGCTTCCGGACGGCTGGTGGTCGTGGAGCTCAAGCGCAGCCTGGCCAAGCGGGACGTACATCTGCAGGCGATCACCTATGCCGCGCTGGTGTCGCGGTTCAGCGTGGAGACGCTGGCACAGGCTCATCAGGCGTTCCTGGCCGGGCGCGGGGCGCAGCTCAGCGTCGAGGAGTGCCGCACCCAGCTGCTGGAGCATGCGGGCGAGGAGTGGGACGTGGAGCTGTTGCGCCGTCCCCGCTTGGTCATCGTCGCAGAGAGCTTTCCCAAGCAGGTCACCCACAGCGTGGTGTGGCTGTCGGAGATGGGCCTGGACATCGATCTGCTGCAGGTGAGCCTGTGGCGGGTGGGAGAGCAACTCGTAGCTGGTTTCAGCAAGCTCTACCCGACCCCGGAGGTCGAGGAGTTCACCCTGGCGCCGGCCCGGGCCGAGTCCAGTGAGGTCGCCCAGAAGCTGCAGGAGCGCAAGCGCTCCCAGAATGCGGTGCATGTGCTGGTCAATGCCGCTCTGCTGCCAGATGGCACGCGGCTACGCATGGTCCCCGACCACGGCGCTCCGGTAGCTGTCAAGGAACGCATCGCGGCCTGGGTGAATGAAGACCCGCGCCGGGCCATGGTCACCTGGCGCAACACCACGGCAAACCCCTTGCAGTGGGATGCCGACGGGCAGTGGTACAGCCCAACGGGACTGGCCGAGCACGTCTTCTTCCAGGTAGCCGGCCGTACGCCCCCCGGTATCCAGGGCACCACCTGGTGGGTCCTAGATACTGCATCGGTGCCTGACGGAGCGGATCCCGGCAGGTGGGCCGACTTGAGCTTGGTCACCCTTTCGCAGCGGGTCGATGTCCTGCTGGAAGATCTCGACGGGGTTCAGGCGGCAACCGAGTGAGGTCCGTGCCGGTGCCGTGCCTCATGAAGGATCAGCGCCGCCGGTTGTGTCGCTGGCAGTACACAAGGTGAGGGTTTGCGGGTGAGTGGGCCAGTGACGGCGGCGCGGCGGCTTGTCGTGGTCAGTGTGGACGACTACGGAGACGGCGACGAAGGCTTCACCCGGGCCGTGGGCGCTCAGGTGTCGGTGGTCACCGACTGGCTGGCCGGCCCTCATCTGCCGGATGCGGGCCGGTTCACGCTCTCGCGGCCGGTGAAGCTGGAGCAGGTCCAGGATCTGCGCCGGTTTCTGCTGGAGGAGAATTTGGCCGCAGCCGCGCACGACGGGGCGCTTGTGGTCTACATCACCGGGCACGGGGTGACGAGCGCGGCCAATCATCATTATCTGACGTTCGCCGCGACCGATCCGCGTCGTCTGGTGGCAACGGCGTTCCCGACGCGGGATCTGGTGGGGGCTGTCCTGGACAGCGAGGCCGAGCACGTTCTGGTGCTGGTGGACTCGTGTTTCGCCGGCGCGCTCGGTGCGGAAGTCACCGCGCTGGTCAACGACTTGGCCGCTTCCCGCCGCAGTCTGCCCACTCTCGCGGTGCTCACCAGCGGTGATGTGCACGAGCAGCCGTATGTGGGGGAGTTCACGAAGCTGATCGCGCTGAGCTTGGAAAAGGCGGCGGACGAGGCGTCGGGGTATGTCAACTCGCATCTTTCACTGGCCGATTGGGAGCGTTTGCTGGCCGAGGTGGGTGCGGAGCATCCGGAGCTGATCGAGCCGGTGTGGGTGTGGCCGCGCTCACGCAAACCGGTGTTGAGCGCGTGTCTGCCCAACCCTGCGTACCGGCCAGTGGAGCCGATGGTGGGGGCGGCCCGGCGGGAGGTGTCGCTGTCCCGCGAGACGCTGCAGTACTGGGCATCCCGCGCCTCCGGGCGGACCAGTGAGGAGGACGCCGGGTGGTATTTCAGCGGCCGCGGCGTGTTGATGCGTGAGCTGGTCGGCTTCGTGCGCGGTGGTTCGGGCGTGCTGGCTGTCACGGGGGCGGCGGGCTCGGGCAAGTCGGGCCTCTTGGCGCGGTTGGTCACCCTCAGCGATCCGGTGTTCTTGGCCCTGCCCGACTTCCAAGACGTCCTGCAGCGCGTGCCCGGGCCGATGCGCCCGAGCGCAGGGGCGGTGGATGCGGCGGTCCTGGCACGGGCGAAGACCTCGCTGGGGCTGATCGAGGATCTGCTGCGGGCACTCGGACACACGGACCTCTCCGGTGACAGGCCTCCGCTGCAGGTGCTGCTGGGGCTGCTGGGCAAGCGGTCGGCCATGCTGGGGCGGTCGCTGACGGTGGTCATCGACGGCCTGGACGAGGCGAGTGAGCCGCTGGCGTGCATCAGTGATGTCGTGGTGCCGCTGGCCCGGCAACGGGGGGCTGATGGAAGTGCGGCGGTGCGGCTGCTGGTGGGGCTGCGCAGTTCCTCCCCCGCTGGCACGGACGATATGCGCGGGCTGCGTGATGAGCGGGCGGACCGGATGCTGACCGTCCTGCAGGAGGCGTTGGATGGCGCCCGTGTGCAGCAGCCGGTGCCGTGCCGGCTGCTGCGCACGGACCGGCCAGACAGCATCGAGGACATCGCCGCCTACGCCCGGGCGCTGCTGCTGGGCGGTGAGCACAGCCCGTACCGGCCAGAGCCGGCTGCCGCGGCTGCGACGGCCCGGCTGATCGCGGCGGCTGTGTGGCCGTCGTTCCTGGATGCCCGGCTGGCGGCCGCCCAGTTGCGGACCGCTGCGCGGGTGCAGGATCTCGGTGACCAGGTGTGGCAGTCGCGGCTGGAGTCGGGCACGGCCGCGTTGCTGTGTGCGGACATCCAGCACGTGGCACGTGACCAGCAGGTACGCGGCGATGTGCTGCTGGCCGTGCTGAGGGCCACGGCGTTCGCCCAGGGCAGCGGCCTGCCCTGGGCGGAGGTGTGGCCGGCGGTCGTCCGCGGGGTGCTGGGTGGCCGGTCACCGGACGATGCCGCTATCAGTGAGGCCATCCGCATCGTGCATGCCAGCCGGCTGGCCGGTTACCTGGCCCACGGGGTGGAAGACGGCCGGGCCACCTACCGGCCCGTCCACCAGCGGGTGGCCGAAGCCCTGCTGAACGAGCCCGCATCCCTGCTTCCCCTGGACGACGGGCCTGCCGCCCGACTCGGCGGGCTGGACGGGGCGCAGCGTACGCACCGCGGCATCGCCCGCCAGCTGGCGGGACTGGCCCGGGATACGGCGCCGCTGCCGGCCCACCCGTATGTGCGTCGGCATCTGCTGGCGCACGCCGATGCCGGTGCGGTTCTGGATGACGATCATGTGCCGGCCAGTCTGCTGGTGCAGGAGACGTCGGGTACGGTGCGGGCCCGTCTTCGGCTGCCGCTGCCGGTAGGCGATATGGGACGGCCCACCCTGGTCGCTGCCGCGTTGATCGAACCGTATGTCGATGCCGGCGTCGATGCGGCCTCGCGTTTGTCCAGTATCGCCTTCCAGCGTGCGGCGCTGAGCAATCTGGCGGACGAGCACGGGATGCTGCCGCTGCCCGCAGCGGACTTCTCTCCGCTTGAGCCAGTGTGGACGACCGCTTGGTCGCAGTGGCGGTCGAGAACGAACGTCCTGGCCTCGGTACGCAAAGCCGTACGCGGGCTGTGCGCGTTCGCCACCGCTGACGGGCGGGGGCTGGTCACCGCCGCGTCCGGTGCGGGCGTGGATGTGTGGGACAGTGCCACCGGTCAGCGGCTGGTCCACATCCGTATCCCGCAGGTGCGGGACCTGGTGCTGATGGGCGGCCGCGGCGGGCGGACGTTCCTGGTCACCGCAGGGCGAAAGAGCGCAGCGGTGTGGGATCCCCTCTCGGGTCGCTGCCTGGCCTCACTGCCTGCCCCCGACAACAGGCTGGTTCCCGGTCTGCGGGCAGTCCGGGTGCTGCAGGACGGCGATCAGGACTGGCTCATCGCGGTCCTCGCGGGCCGTCGCATCTGGCTGTGGCGGCCCGCCGAGGAACAGGTGCATGAGCTGCCCCATGAGGTGGCGCCCGCGCGTGCGGTCGACCTCGTGGTGGTGCACGGCAGCAACAGGCCGGACCTGCTGGCTTACCCCGACCCGATGGCGCGCGGTGTAACGGTGTGCGACCCGCAGTCTTCGCATGTGTGGCCGTTGGAGATGCCTCGCCAGTTCACCGGCCGTGCCCTGGCCGCGGTGCGCGGACCGGACGGGCATGACGTGCTGGTGACCCCGCATGGATTCAAGTACGGCCTGTACGTCTGGGACCCCTACAGCGGTCAGCGGTTGTCCGGCCTGGGCGGGGCGGCACAGGACTTGTACGCCCTCACCGGCCCCGACGGTCATCGTGTGCTGGGCGTGAAAAACGGCCCCAACGTACGCATCCACGATCTCTCCCGGTCCCGGTCCGGTGACGGCCGTCTGGGGACCGTCACCGACGACGGCATCCGCGCTGTTGCCGGTGTGCCGCGGCATGGGGGCGGGTGGGCGGCGGTGGCGACGGTGGGAGAGGGAGGCATCCGCCTGGCCTCTCCTTTTGCTGCGGCGTCCCGCGCCGCGGCGGCTCGTGAGGGCCAACGCAGCGGACAGGCACGGGTACCCGGTCCGCTGCGGAGCCTGCACCTGCTCACGGGAGGTTTCCCTGACTTGCTCGCCGGGGTGAGGGCAGGGCGGGCCGTGCTGCTGGGCGCCGACGACGGGCGCTTGTGGTCGAAGTTGCCCGGCGGGCGTGTGCGCTCTCTCCAGCCGTTCCTGGAAGAGGCAGACGGCAGTTGGCTGGCCGTGGCGACGGAGATAGAGATCACCGTGTGGGACCTGCGCAAGGAGCAGGCTGTCGGCAGTGTGCCCCTGCAGGAACCGTCGGTGTGGTGCACTGCCGCACTACCTGGCCGCTCCCCTGCGCTGGTGGTGGCCACTTCCCTGGGTCTGCACCTGTTCACCACCAGCGGCGAACTGGTGTGGCACACGCCTGCGGAGCACCGGTGGCAGGCCTGGCCGCCCGGCAGTCTGTACGTCTGGGACCGGGGCACGCGCCACGGCCAGGTCATCGTCGCCGGGGCCGGAAGCACCCTGCTGTTCTGGGACCTGGGCTCCGGAGAACTCCTGGACGAGGGCCACATCCCGGGCCGGGGCTCGGCCCGCATCATGGCCTCACTCCCCCACACGTCCCACGGGCCGCTGCTGGCCGTGGCCGGCGGCCACCAGGTCAGTCTGTGGAAGGGCACGTCTCCGTGGGCCACCCTTGAGGCCCCCGCGCCGGTCAACACGCTTGCGGCCCTCACCTCACCGGGCCGACGCTCCCTGCTCGCCACGGGCGGCGGCACCGGCGTACAGCTATGGGACCCGCATACCCGCGACGTCGTGCACACCCTGCTCACCGCTGCTCCCGTCACCGGCCTCGCCCACCGGTCTTCCGGTGGGCACCACCGCCTCTGGATCGCCGGCCCCGCAGGGATCGCCGCAGTGGACAGCATCCTCCCCGCAGCCTGAGCCAGCGCATGCTGTACTCAGACCGGACGCGGGAGCAGGTCGGTGATCGCCTCGGATGAAGGCAGGACGTGGTCGCGGGGTGCGCGGCCGGCGGCCGGGTCGGGCGAGATCGCGGCCAGCCTCTGCCGGGCGAGGTCGACCGGCTCGCCCCGCCGCCACAGCAGGAGCAGCTCGATCTCTTCGCCCTCAAGGGCGTTGCGGCCGTGGAAGGGGAACGGGCACCGCTCCGCCGGCCGCGCAGTGCCTGCCGCATCACCACGTAGCCGTCACGGCCGCTGAACATGGCATGGAGCGAGTCCTGTCTCCAGCGCTCGTCGGTGGCGTGCTGCACCACGACGTCCACGTCGCCCGCCTCCAGAGCGCCGCGGATGTAAGAGCGGAACAGGTAAATCTCCTTTACGAGGTTCAGGGGCCATACGCGCTGCTCCAGCCGGTCGAGCAACTGTCGCCCGTTCCCGCTTCATACCCACTGCTCCCACTCCCCACGGACCGGCACGGTGCCGGGGTGGAGAACCTTAACTCCCGGCACTGACAGTGATCTTGGCGTGAGGTACTGCTCAGGCTGCACCGTGCCACCGGCCGCGAGACTTACTCGGGGCCTGTTTCCGCCTCGGCCGCTTCGCACTCGTCGACCCGATCCTTGACCTGTGGGTCATCGGCCAGCTCCTCGGGGAGTGTTGTGTCGTGGGTGATGTGTGCCTTGATGAGCTGACGGACGCTTAGACCCCTGGCCGTACTCAGGTTGGCGGCAGTGAGGTCGGCGTCCGTGAGGTCGGCGTAAGCCAGGTCTGCTCCGCCGAGTTCGGCCCCCGTGAGATCTGCTCCCTGGAGTTTCACGCCGACAAGGTCAGCGCGGGTCAGGTCGGCGCCCTCCAGGTTCGCCTTGCTCAAGTCGGCATGCTCAAGACGTGCGTGGCTCAAGACGGCCTTGCTCAGGTGTGCGCGCGTCAGAGTCGCACGGGGCAACGATGCATGGCTGAGGTCAATGTGCGTGAGGTCCGCCCCCACCAGAATCGCTCTCGTCAGGACTGCGTTCGTGAACTTCGTGCCCACGACGTTCACCGCGGTGAAGTTGGCGTCCGGGGCGATCACGTCGGACAGGTCGCCCTCCCAGAATGTGGCACCCGTCAGTGCTGCCGATGCGAGATGGGCACCGGCCAGCACGACGCCCTCCAGACGGGCGCCCGTGAGTTCGACGCCCTGCAGATTCGCGTCCTGTAGGTCGACGTCGCGGATGGTGGCCCCGGTGAGGCGGGCACCCCGCAGGTCCATCACGAGATGGCTCTGCCGCACCGGCTGGCGTCCAAGGACCGTCAAAGCCGCGGTGACGTCAGAGGCGAGAAGTGTGGATGGCGTCTCCGCCGAGTCCTCCGCTGCGCCCCCTCCTGCCCCGTCCTTCGGCCTGCTTCTCTCTTGTGCTGGGGTGCGCACGAACGCTGACAGGACCTCGACGACCGTCCGATGGTCTCTCTCGCTGTCGTTCATGATTCGTTCGAGGCTGTAGATGCCGCCGAGCCGTTCGTGAAGATTGCCGGATCCAAGCAATTTGATCGCTTCGACGTACCGCTCGGTGACCTGTCCCTCGCGTGTCAGCTCCGCTTGCTCGCGGTCCTTCTCACGCAGGTGGGCGAACTGCTCCTGGCTGTGTTCGTACAGCTTCTCGGCGTGCCGGTGGTTGCGATGAGTGTAGTAGAGGCCAAGCCCGGTGATCGCTCCTGCCCCGACAGCGACGAGCATGGTCCGGAAGCCGGTGATGACCACACCGTCGGCCGGCTGAAGGTCCCTTTCCCGAAGGTGGGCACCGTCGATCCACCACGGTCCGCGCCACAGGAGCAGGACATACCCGATGGCTGCGGCCGTGCCCACTGCAGCGAGGACAAGGCGCCCGGTCTCCGGCTTCATGCAGTGCATGATGGACCGAACTCGCTACAGCGCACACATGAACAGGTCATCTCTGAGGGGAAGTTGAGCTTCGAAGTGGCTAACTGAATCGGGCAGGTCAGCCCGGTGGTGTCCGGTTGGGAAAGCAGGGCGTTGATCAGCGGCCGGACCGCCGGGATGTCGCCCCGCCCACAGCATGGCGTGCTGACCGTCTCCATGGGAACGTGCCAGGTCCCTTCGGCCATGTGAACGGAGGAAAGGCCCTGTACGCGTAGGGTGGTCCGGTGAGTTCATCGCTTCGCGGCCGAGCGCGTGGGCCGCTCCCGGCCAGGAAGAGCGCGTCCCGCAGCACAGGGCCACAAAGCCGGAAGACAACCCTGCAGTAGAAGTGGCCGACAACGCCATCGCCGCAGCCATCGAAGCCGACCGGGCAAGCTACCGATAGGGCTGCGACTCCTCATCCGCTTCGCCTCAGGGCTCAGTACTGCGACATAGGAAGTGCCATCGATTTGTCCAGCACCATCGTCACTTGACGCCATCGACTGATGTCAGCAGCCGCCACCACGAGCACCCACTCAACCGCAGGTCAGAGGGCCTATCTCCGACACCTGACACTGGCTCAGTGACGACATCCCCTCACTGGCACTGCAACGGCACTTCACACGTGCCCCGGCGCTCGGCATGGACTCGTGCAGTGCGAGAAGGCCCTCGATCACGCCCATGACCGGCCCCCAGTGTTCAGCGAACAGCTTCACGCCGGTGCGGGGGAACTCAACAGGGATCGGGCAGTAGTCCCAGTTCGTGTGTACTCGCCACAGGTGGTGTTCGGGCGGCACTGTCCCGCGAAGGTAGACGAGCGCGGCGGTACGCCAGCGGACTTGATCACACGGGTCGCTATCCACGCGCAGGTCACGACCTTCGCGAAGAAAATCCCGCAGCGTGGCCACCTGCTCCTCAGTCAGCTCCATACTCCGTGCAACGACCGGCCCCGCCCAAGGGCACCGCAGGTCAGCCGACGGTGAGCACAACCTTGCCCTTCCGGACATCGGGCCATCTCAGCGAAGACGAGAGGTGGAAATTCGAGATCTTCCTGGTTCCTTCGCCCTACGGTTCTGGGATGGACAAGGACGAAATCCGTGATGACCTAGTGAGTTCGGCTCAGCGTTGGGCCCGGACATCTATCGACGCCTACCTGCAAGAGCCGGCGGACCAGGACTTCGCCGTCCATCACATGGCTGTAGCCGTCGAACATCTGGCGAAGGCGTGCCTAGCCTCCATCACCCTCACACTGCTGGCCGACATCAAGCCCTCTCTAGAAGATCTGCTGCTACTGGGCGGCCGAGAGGACAAGGTGGAGAAAGGGCGTGCGGCTCTCAGAACCGTCAGTGGCGCGGGGGTCGTAATGCGGCTCACGAAGTTGGGAATGGGCGAGGTACCACAGCAACTTGCGGCCTTGAGGGAGGCGCGTAACGGCGTCACTCACATGGGGTGGGGGAAGTCATCCAACGAGTGCCGGGAACTCCTGGCATCTGGCGTGAAGTACATCGATTCCTTGTTGCCCGAGCTAGCGAAGGAACCAGACTGGTTCTGGGACAAGTACTACCAGACGTGCAAGAGCCTCGTAGAGGAGACGACGTCCGAGCTGACAGTCCGCTACTCCGCCAAGATTCAGCGGGCGCAGGAGAACTTCGCGATCAAAACCGACGGCTTGTCCGAAAGTGAGAGGACGGCGGTGATTGCCAGCCTGGCGGCAGCGCCACTGCCCAGCCGCTGGCTTCTACACGTACCCACGACGTGTCCGGCTTGCGGGAAGCCTGCGTTCATCAGCGGGCGCGACAAGAGCGGGGACTATGGGGATATCTGGTTCTTCCCGCGCTACTTCGGGTGTCGGGTCTGCGACCTCACACTGACCGGACCCGAACTGGACCTCGCGGATATGAGAGCTCACTCCCTGCGCACCGAAGAAGAGGTGGATGACGACTGGGAACCCGACTTCGACTGATCCAGCGGCGTATCACGTCGTCTGGCGGTGTCGGGTGGAGCAGCTACGGGCAGCTGTCAGGTGTGCGGCCCAGCAGCGTTCGGAAGAAGTCGGTGAGCACGGGGCGGGCGCGCTCGCGGTCGCGCAGTTCGTCATGGCCGAACCGGAACACCTCGTATCCGCGGAACTTCAGGTCGCGGTCACCGGCCATGGTGGCGGCGTACCTTGCGCTGTCGGGTACGGCTCCACCGTCGCGCGTGTAGTGCTGCATGCCGTCGACTTCCAGCACCACGCGGCGGTTCCCGGGCAGCAGCATGAGGAAGTCCATGCGGAGGTTCTGCATGGCACGCTCTCCGCGCTCGCGGAGGGTCTTGGGGTCCCAGTGCACCCATATCTCTGGCAGGAGCGCGGGTACCTCGTGCAGTTGGCCCTTGTAGAGGTTGTGGTAGAGCCAGAAAAGATTCTTCTGGCCTGCGGACTCACGTGGCAGGGAAGCCTGCATGCGGTCGTAAAGGGTGTGGCGGGCCGTCTCCGTGTCCTCGATGCTGCGGGTTTCCTGCCACCAGGACAGCAGGTCGCTCCAGAGGAGCCCGTTTTTGCCTACTGGGTGGTTGTAGACCAGGATCTTGTCGGCTTGTTCGGCGATCTCGATGTCGTTGTCGAGGGCGCTGGTGAAGCGGATGTCGGGCTTTCCCTGGGTGGCGAAGATGAGGTTGCGCGGCCGGCGGGCGGTGCCGCGACCGAGCTGGTGCAGGTGGAACTGAGGGTATCCGTCCGTCTCCCCTTCTTGACGGAGCTGTGCGCCGACCGGCTGCAGATGGCGGTTGGCCAGTTCGACGAAGCGGCGCTGTGCCTGCTCGTCAGGAAGAACCTCTGGCGCGGCCAGGCCCTCGAGGAAGCGGCCGAATCGAGGATGTGGGGCTTCGAAGGCTCTGAGCTGCTCGAAGAGGTCCTCGGTCGACCAGTCGTCTGGAAACCTGATCACGTGGCGCTGGATGTCGGAGCGCAGGGTGCCAAGGTGGGGCCCCCACACGTTGAACTCGTCCTCACCGAGATCCCACAGGTTGCCCAGCAGGGTCAGAAATCGGTCCGGATACGTGAGGTGATCGGAGAGGTCGAGTTCCTTGGCCAACTCTCGCCGCGTACGGCCGGGAATCTCCACGTAGTCGCCACCGAGCCACACAACGTCCTGCAGTTCCATCTGCTCGGGAGCGAGAAGCGGCTCGCTGTCGAGAACTGCCTGAGCCACATGAGGCAGTCGGTCGTCCGGGCAGGCCCCCAGGCTCGCGGTCAAGCGCTCGTGTTTGCTCGCTTGGTCTTTGGGAGGAGGTGAGGGCAGGCCCAGTCGCTCGCACAGCGCTGGCAGATCCTCATGCCCATATCGCTGGTACAGCGTGATGCACACGCCTTCGATAAGGCTCCGCAACCGCTGAAGGTCCATCTGCTCAGCCATCCCACGATGATGAGCCAGGCCACGCTTCAGATTCCAGACGCGGCCGCACTGGGCCGTCCGCGACTTTTCCTTCGAGGCGAAGGCGGGGGCTTCAGAAGGTACGACGCCGCAGGCTGGAGGCCCTCTGTCAGTGGGGCCTGGTATCTGGTGTGCTGTCAGATACGCCGTCAGCATGCCGGATCGCCGGGAGATGCGATTCATGCCTTTCACTGCGCTGCATCCCGAGCTGGGCCTTCTCGACTCGACCCTCACTGGTCTCGGACACGACCTGAAGTGGGGCCAGGTCCACAAGGTCCACCCCCGCGTCCCACTCACCTGCCCCGACTGCTCCTGGGGCCTCCACCCGAAGGTCTCCCGCTACGGGGTCCGGTTCTTCTGCCACGACCGCAACCGACCGGAGTCGTGTGAACTGCTGAACGAGTCGTGGGAGCACCACATGCTCAAGCTGGAGATGGCGGGCGCGATCCGGGCCGCCGGGTGGTTCGCGGCCCTGGAGGTGCCAGCCGAGGACGGGTCATGGCGGGCGGACGTCATGGCCTCGTCCGCGGACGGGAGCCGACGCATGGCCTGGGAGGCGCAGCTGTCGCCGATCACTGTGGACGACATCGCCACCCGCACTGACCGGTACGCCGAAGAGGGGATCCGGGTGTGCTGGGTGCACCCGGGCGCGCGGCCGCCGCAGTGGATCAGCGCAGTGCCGGCCGTCCGGGTCAGGGCTCCGCAGGAGCGGGATCAACCGTGGGTGGTGGACGACGGGCTTGCCGGGTTCGTGTACCGGAGCGGGCGGTGGGAGTTCCAGGAGGAGCCGCTCGAGCGGTTCGTGCGCTGGGCGCTGGAAGAGCAGCTCGTTCCCGTCGGGGTGCTACCTCGATACCGGCGGGTGTACCGGGTGGTCGACGGTGAGCAGCGGCGGTTCCGCCGTGATCAGTGGTGGACATCGCGGAGGTCGATCGCCGATCAGGATAAGCACGAGGCCATGCGGCAACGGCAGGAGGCCGCGCGGGCGGAACGGGAGGCGCGGCAGAAGGAGCAGGAAGAGGCTGCGGAGCGGCGGCGCCAGGAGCTGGAGGAGCAGGAACGTGCGCGGAAGGCCGAGGAGGCCGAACGCCGACGCCTTCAGCGGGAGGAGGAAGCCCGCGTGCGCTTGGAGGAGGCGCAGCGCCGATGGGCAAGAGGAGGACGCGCGCCGGGAGCGGGAGCGGGTGGAACGCGAGGCGCGTCTTGCCCGGGAGCAAGCCGAGCGTGAAGAGCAGGAGCGCCAGGACCTGGCGACGGCGCGAGCGTGGTGGTGTCGGCTGTCGCCGCAGCAGCAGACCGAGCTGTTCGCCGCCGTCGCCGAGTACGCCTGGCGCGAGTCGAGTGTTCGAGTGGAACTCCCGGAGAAGCCGATGATGTGGCCCCAGTACGCCCGCGGTGTCCCCATTCATGTGGCCGACAAGCGGCGGACACTGTACGGAATCGTGCGGCCCTGCCCCGGCCTGGTCGCCGCCTGCCCCACGCTCGCGGAGGAGCTGGTCTTGGTCCGCAGCGCCCACGAGGCGCGCGAACTCGCCGCCGTCCTGCCCCAGAGCCGGATCGTCCACCTCGACCTGCCCGAGCACGAACAACTCACCATGTGCTGAAGCGGCGGGCTGGCAGCACTTCCACGGCAGCAGCATCGCCACCGCGCGGGCCTGCCTCTCCTCCCTCGGCGCTGGGCCTTGCCGGGCGGCCCCAGGCGGGTCCGCCCGGCAAGGCCCTCAGGTCAGGGCAGCGTGGCCGGCCTCAGTGGCCTCCATCAGGTCTGGCCGCTCTCCGTTCGCCGGGTGGACAATCCGGATGAGACCGCCGTCGTGCAGGTCGATCATCGCTTTGTAGAGCCCGAACTGCTTTTCCTGCCATGCCACACGCCGAGGGTCTTCCTCTGTGGCGCTTCGTTCGAAGTTCGCCGGGTGGATGGTGTGAAAGAAGTCGGAGGCAGCCACGGGCTCTGGTGACTGGGCGATCAGACGGAGGAGCTCATACTCGTCGGCGTTCAGCGTCATGACGGCAGCGTAGAGGCCGGGCTAGACAGCGTTGACGGATCCCGGCCCAGGTGTCGATAGACGTGGCGAAGGACGGCAGCCCGGCCGGTCGGGCCCCGTGACCCTTCTCGGTCGGGTGAAGCCCGCCGCGTCCCAGAACCTTCGGGCTCGCTGACGCGTAGTGCCAGGCATGAGGCAGATCAATGACGCGCATGTGGCAAGGCCGGGTCTGGCCGTGGTGGAAGTCGCGGCCGCCGATGATGAGACCGCGCTTGCGGTCCAGGAGTTGCTCGCCGCCCGCTGGGGAATCGCGCCGGCGGACCGTACGACCCGCGAGCCTGATGAACCCGGCGTACGGCTGCGCTGCTTCCTGGATCTGCGCCAGGAACCCGAACCCGAAGCGGAGCACCAGGCGGAGGGCGAGCCTGCCCCGGTGGCCGTCTGACCTGCCGTGGACGCCGTCAGCGGCAGCATGGTCGGGAGTTCCCCTCGCGCCCGACCACGAGCCTGACCAAGACCGGTCCGGCCATGGCAAGTCACCGGGCGGCCGATGACCTGTGGGGAAGGCATGGCGCGGTGACGTGGACACTGCCGGAGCCGATGCTGGCCACCCCCGTGCCTGATCCTGCTCTGCGGCCGGGGTGGAACACCGCTCACCACTGCATCCACCACACCACCGGGGTGTGCGGGTGGATGCACCACAAGAAGCCCGCGGACAAGTACGAGACCGCGAAGTGCAGGGACGCTTCCCTGTCGTACTCGCGGCACTCACAGGGCACCTGCTCCCACCATCACGGCGTCCGCTACTGGTTCAAGTAGACCGCTCCGACTCTCCCCGTGTTTCTCAATACGCCCCGTTTCCGCAGTTCAACCCCGATTGTCAGACCCTCCCCGTAGCGTTGTGCGTCCTACTCGTGGCGGCTGCGGGGAGCATCAATGGACGACGACCTTCAGATCGACAGCGACGAAGACCTCTTCCGCAACCCCGTCTACTATGAACCGGCCGGCCGCAACCTCGACCTGGACCGCCCCGACCTCGGCGTCCCGCAAGGCCAAGACCTCCTGAACGTGCTGCTGCGCATGCGAGGACGTGTCCCCGTCGAAAAGCGCGGACTCATCTGCCCCGACTGCCGGGACCTCCGCGGTCGGCGCGTCCCCATGTACCTCGTCCAGCGTGACGGCGTATGGCTCGCCTCCCACTACCGGAAACCCGGGGAGAAGCCCATCAGTCACGAGTCCGACGAGCACCTCGCCCGCAAGGAACGTGTCGCGAAGGACTCCGAAGATCACGGCTTCCACGCCGACATCGAGTCGCAGACCGCCGACGGGCACGCGCGCCTCGATGTACGGATCAACGGCGCCAACGGCATCGTCTAGGCTACGAGCCTCAGCTGAGCGCTCAGACAGCCCGCGGAATGCGTGCACGGGAGGTGTTCCGGCGCCGCGGCGGTATTCAGTCGGTCTGGGACTTCGCCGACCCCGACCACGCTGGCATCGGCACCGTCCCATACGTGCGCACGCCCAACCTGCCGGCCTCCGTGATCCGCGTGCAGAAGAACCCCATCGCGGTCCAGGATGGCAACTTCGTCCTGGAGGAGGGCCAGTGCAGCCAAAACGGCGCGCTCACCCGGTGCCCAGAGAAGCCCTACGACCCGGAGAACCCCACCGACGCCGGGTACTGCGGGGGCTGGCACCGCGTCCTCATGCCCGCCCATCAGTCGAGCACTTTCACAGGGGAAGGCGGCCTGACCCTTACCCGGTTCATCGTGGAGGCTGCAGCCGGTGAGCGGGTCCCGTTCCAGCGGAGCGGCCACCACGGTTGGCTCCCCGCCCGGCAGTGGCAGCAGTACCTCGAGGCGAACGGGCCCGCCCTGGACGACGGGGAACGCCAGCCATCCGTACGACAGGGGGACCGGCGCGACAGGTGCACCGAGGACCGTCCGGCTGCGGAGGTGCGGGCTGAACCGAAGCATCCACGTGGCAGCCGCGCGATCGTCCTTGAGTCCCGCCCCCGAGAAACCGAGACGGCCAGGGTTCCGGTCGACGCGTCGGGTCAAACGATCCCGCTCTGCCGCTTCGGCTGCGGTCAGCCCGCAAGCCTTCAAGGACCCGAAGGGCTGCCCGAACACTTCTCGTGCCGCAGGAAGCATGAGGCGTGAATAGATCTCTGGCGGGCGATTGGCCGTGCCGGATGATGGCCGCGGTGGCCAGCTAGCGTCAGGCTGCATTGTCGGTGGTTGGGGGCGGTGGGGGCTCCACCAGATTCTCTGGTGGAGCCCCCACCGCCCCCAACCACCGAGCAGGTCTGCTGGAACAGTCCCTGCTTTGTTCCCCTGAGTGTCGAGTGGCGATGGCCGGGGGAGCCGTGCGGTCAAAGCACCGCAACGCCTTGACGACGAGTATGTCGGGGGCCGGAACGGATGGACAGCGGCGACCGGACACATTTGGTTCTGTCTCGTGCCGCCGTGGTGGCTTGTCCGGGCCCTTGTAGCCGCTGAGCTGTGTGTTTCATGAGGCGGCGGGGTGTTTCACCGCCGCCGATTCAAGTGTTTTGCCCGGACAGAATGAAACGGTGGGCTGTGCCCGTTGGACTTACCCCCTACGCGCCCGGAACGATGACAGGCAGTCGCTCAACTCCACTGGGCTGGAAACCAGTTGGAGTACGTACAGGGCGGCTTGTCGAGTGGCGAACCGGTAGTGGAGTCCATCTATGCCCAAAGCAAGAGAGGCCGCCAACAGCGCGGCGCGTCCCCCTCGTTCCGAATCGACTGCCGTACCCACGGCAGCAGCTCTCCTCGTGATGACCGTGCTCCTGATTGTTGCCGGTCTCGTCTGGTCCGGCATGCCTTTGGAAAGCGTCGTCACGGTGGTGACGGTGGGCGCTGGCCTGGGCCTCTGGGTCGTACGGGAGCTGATCGCCGCGTCTCGATCGGGCCGCCGCTGATGGGAACCGCGGCGTTCGAGGATGGGCCCCAGATGCCGCCTTCCCTGGTTCAGCGAGCTCTTCGCAAGAAGTCCTCTGGCACCGGACAGGTGGAGGCCTACGCCGCGCTGGGAGCTCACCTGAAGCAGCAGCGGCAGCTGGCCCGCCTGTCCCTGCGTGCAGTGGCGGCGCGGCTCGAGGGCCGGCCGGGATGTTCGGCGGCCTCACTGTGCCGGGCAGAGCGGGGCCGCAGTTCTGTCCGCTGGGAGACCGTGGCGGGTTTCCTGACGGCGTGTGGTGCGGATGTACGGCCCGCCAGGAAGTTGTGGTTCGAGGCCTCGCTGGCCACGAAGAAGCAGCCCCGTCCTGCAAGGGGAGCCAACCATGTCACGCGTCCGGGATTGGACCCGCAGCTCATCGGGACCCCAGCGGCGCTGATCGAGGCCATGCGGCTGCTGCGCATTAACCGGGGCAGCCCTACTTTGCGGACACTCGAGCGGCGGGCGCGGCGTGAGCTGGGTTGCCGGCTAGCGCGCAGCACGCTTTCGGACGTCCTGCGTGGCAGCCATCTGCCCTCGGAGGCTTTCTTCCGGACGTATCTCCTGGCGCTGGGACTCAGCCCGTTGGAGGCTCAGCCGTGGCTGTCCGCGTGGTCACGGGTGCACATGACGAGCAGAGGGACTGACCGGGCAACGTACGCGCCCGCGGCTGCAGATCTGTTGCACCTGGCCCGTCAGGGGATACGGAAGGCTCGGACAGGCACGCCCAATGAATGTTTCGCCGAAGCGCATCTTGCGGCGTTGCGTACGGCCGCAGCCGTCTTGGCGACACGAGGCCGTCCCGAGTCGACACGCAAGCGGGGGCGCATTCGCAGCGCCTGGGAAGTCCTGCCAGAGATCGCTCCAGAACTCAGTTCCTGGGCCGAGCATTTCGGAGCACAGGCCACGCAAAGGGCTCGCGCTGAGGCAGGCATCACAGGAGCGGCGTCGCCACGGGATGCGCAGGAAATGGCGAGAGACGCCGATATGTTCCTTCGCTTGGTGGAACGCATGCTGTTGCTCCCCACCAGAGCGAATCTCGCCGACCGGGCAGCCTGATCTACCTGCATCGCGCGCGGCCCCGCCGTCGCGCGCGAGGGCGAGCCGCGCGGCGCCCAATCCCCCCACGCCGCGCGGCCGATCTGCCCCGCCCCACCCCGCTTCTTCCTGCTGGGGCGCGTAGAGGGGATGTCGGGCTGGCAACAAGCTCCGACCGGCCCTTGCCGTCAGCGCCGGCGGAGTTCCTCCGCCCAGTCCCGGAGCCGGTCCTCGAGGACCAGGTTGTCGCCGCGGGCCACGGTCTGCAGCATCTGGGCGCACATGGTCGCTTCGGCGGCGAGGCCGGCCTGGCTGCCCAGGATCGGGAAGACGGTGCGGATGCGGGCGGCGGTGTCCGGCTGGAGCAGTGCGTAGGCGTAGAGCGTGGCGGCGTCGAAGCCCTCCGGCGCGCGGCCCCAGCCCTCCCAGTCCAAGAGCCGCAGCGGCGACGCGGTGAGGTTCGCCCAGTGCACGTCGGAGTGGGCGGTGGTCCAGCAGGTGACGGCGGGGGCCGGAATGCCTACGAACTGGGGAATCGCCCGGTCCATGTACTGCTGTCGTACGGCGACGCGGTCGGTGTCAACGGCCGCCACCTTCTCCAGCGTCCCGGCGAGCTCCTGCCACCAGGAGTCAGACAGCTGGGCCTCGTGCTGGAGGATCGGATCGTCGGACAGGACCGGCTCGTCGACGCGCACCGACAGCTCCGCCCGGTAGGCGGTGCCGTCGTCGACGGCGTCATGGACGGCCAGGAGGGCGGGCCGGTGCCCGTCAAGGCCGCCGAAGGCCTGCTGGGCATCCAGGGCGCCGTCCCACAACTTCCCCGACGCCTTGTCCTCTGGCGCGGACGCCAGCCGCAGCCAAGCAGGTTGGCCGTCGGCGGTGCGGGCCGGGGCTCCTAGGGTGCGCCCGGCCCATCCCCAGCACTCCCCGCCCGGCTCGAGTTGTACGTCCAGGGCTTTCGCGGCGCGGGCGTGGTGGGCGCGCATGCGGCGCTCGGTATCCGGGTCAGGGGGAGGCGAGTACACCAGTGATCTCCCGCAACTTGGCGGTGGTCAGGGAGCGTTGGGCGACGGCTTCGGCCACCTCCCTCCAGTGTGGCGCACTGGAAGCGGCGATGAGGACGTCCGTCACTCCTGGGCATGACGCGACCGCCAGAACGCACGCCTGTGCGGGGGTCAGGCCCGGCCGGATGAGGTCGGCGAGCTCCTGGTCGACCATGCCGGGCAGCTCGCCGCCGTGCAGCGGGGCGGAGGCCATCACCCGCAGCCCCGCGCCGGCGGCGGCCGGGAGCGGGCCCCGACCGTGAAGGGCCTGCGCGATCGGCGTCATCATCACCAGGCTGACGGGCAGCTGGACCGCGACCAGGTGGTGACGCTGCCCGCCAGCGGCTTCGGCGGCCAGGGCGAGCAGCTCCCCCACCGTGAACACCTCATCCTCCAGGCCCGCCCACGTGGCGATGCCGTACCCGGTCACGTGCCCAGCCGCCGCGGCTTCTTCCATGACGGCGAACGCGTCCCGGATCGCGCGGTGCAGGGCGGGGCGGTCGCCGGTGTATGCGCGCTCGGGGTTGTGGAGCAGGACCAGGTCCAGCGCGTCGCGCCCGAGTTGCTCGCGGTTGCGGGCGACCTGCCAGCGCACGTAGTCGGGGGCGAGGCTGTGCCCGGCCGCAGCCTGGTCCTCGGTGAGGGCACCGGCGTTCACGGCTTCGGTGCCGGTGGCCGCGGTGAAGTAGCCGGCCTTCGTGGAGGCCCGCAGCGACGGGTGGGCGGCCAGGGCCGGGGCCAGAAAGGTCTGTGCCCGGCCGGTGGCGTAGTTGGGGGCGGTGTCGACCCACTGCGCGCCGGAGGCGGCCGCACGGGCAGCCGCCTCCGGGATCGCCCGGCACCGGTAGGTGCCCAGAGCGAGTTGTGCCGTCACAGCAGGCTCCCCACCGTCGCGGCCTGCCCGACAACGAGCTCCTGGACCAGCCCGGCGACGTCCTCCAGGGCGAGGCCGGCTGTTTCCGCGAGCGTGGCCAGATCGACGGTGCGTCCGTCGATCAGCGGGCGCAGCACCGCCTCAGCAGCCGGGGCGAACTCGTACATGCTCCCGGCGGCGGACAGCGTCACCGCGTCCTCGCCGGTCTCCAGGACCGCGCGGGCCGTGGTCAGCCGGATCCGCAGGCTGCCGTCGACGGGGATGGCGTCGATGTACGGCAGGCTCGGCACCATCCGGCCGACGGCCTGCCCGTCCATCGCCGCCCGGTAGCGGGCGATCAGCGTCGGGTCGTCCAGCAGTTCGGCGAGCCGCTTGCGCATCCCGTCCACGGCGTCGGCCTGGACGTCCGGCGAGGCGAGCAAGGGCAGGTCGCGCCGCCAGTCCTCGTGCGTGAGCAGCTGCTCGGACACCCACGCCATCAGGTCGGTCGCGGTGTGGGTTCGCAGGCCGCAGGTGACGTGCAGGGAGCGCACGCCCTGGTCGGCGGAGACCGCGTGCCACACGCCGCGCGGCACGTACAGCACGTCGCCGGGAAGGAGGACCAGGTCGGCGACGGGCTCGCTGGGCGCCTCGCCCGGGTCCTCGATGTCGCGGTAGAGCGGGAACGGTCGGGTCGTGCCGTATCGCCACCGCTTGGCGCCGTCAAGCTGGACGACGACGGTGTCGTGGCCGTCCCAGTGAACGCCGAAGCCATCGGTGCTGGTCCACGAGGCGTAGAGGTTCGCCTGCACGCGGGTACGGAGGTGGCGCTCGATTGCTTCGGCGAGGCGGGCGATCGGCGGGTGAAGTTCGTCGACGCTGTCCAGGGCGAGCGAGGCACCCTCCTCGAGGCGGGCGTGCAGTTCGGCCGGGTGGAGGCGGTGCCACACGGTGTGCCGACGCGTGGCCACCGGCGCGGTGTATCCACCGACCAGCAGCGTCTTGCCGTCACGGGACAGCCGCATGCGCGGCGGCTCCAGCCGGTGCGCGGCCAGGATCTGGTTGAGGTCGTCCCAGGTCATCAGTCCGGCGACGTCGAGCGCGCCGGGTACGTGGCGGTATTCGCGGTGCAGTGCCTGGGCGAGGAAGTCCTCGCCCAGGCATGCCGCGATGGACAGATCCGTCATCGCGTCAGGGCTCCCGGTCCGTCAGTCGTTGCCGTCGCTGCGGCCGGTGCCGCCGCCGTCCGAGGGGATGGCGTTGCGGCGCCGGGCGGCGACGATCAGCCGGCGGGAGCGGACCAGGCCGCCGGTCGACGGCCCGGACGCGGCGGGCGGGGGCTGAACGGGACTCTGCATGAGGACCCTCCTTCTGATCGGTTGGCCGCCCCCTGGACGGAACGGCCGCGAACACCCGCCAGTGAAGCCGGGGCAGCCGCTTGCGCTAACCCCTCCATGGGGGCCCCACGGTGGGTATGGTCGTGAGGCTGACGCACTGTCATTCCAGAGATTTCAGGGGGACTTGTGGACGATTTACCGCCGTCACCCGCTCAAGTGCCGCACCGCCTGCTGGCCGACCCCGGCTTCGTTCGGGCCCTGAGCCAGCGCGACTTTTCCACCGTCTTCGCCATAGCCCACGACGTGGGGATCTCCTTCAACCGGATCGCTGAGGCGTGCGCGCTCAAGTCCGAGCGGGTCAGCCAGATTGCCCGGGGCGCCGCGGCTGTCACCGCGCTGGCAACTGTCGAGCGAATCTCCGGCGGTCTGCGCATTCCTGGTGCCCTCCTGGGGCTGGCTGCGCAACCCTGGGAGGACACCGCCGCTCTCAGCACGGAGTCCGACCATGGAGATGATCCGATGAAGCGCCGCAATCTGCTGCGTGGCGCGCTCGCCGCCGGCCTCACCGCTCCGGCGCTCGCCGCCCTTACCGCCGCCCGGACCGACGTCGACAAGGCCCTCTCCTCTGACACGCCTAAGGATCTCGCCGACCTGGAGGCCGCAGCCGAGAGCTACGGGTACGGCTACCACGGCCAGCAGCCCACTGGCGTTCTTGCCGATCTGGTCTCGGACTTCGCCGGTCTGCGTTCGCTGCTCACCGGCCCGCAGCCCGCCCCGGTACGGGCACGGTTGTGCCGGACGGCCGGGCAGATGGCCGGGATGACCGCGATCGTCTTACACGACCTGGGCAGCCGCCGGGAGTCCCGCGCCTGGTTCGCCACGGCCGCCCGGGCCGCCGCCGAATCCGGCGACGACCAGCTGCACGCATGGGTCCTCGCCCGGGAGGCGATGGTCCCGCTCAACTACGGCGCCCCGAAAGCGGCGGTCGGCCTTGCCGAACGGGCCCGTCACGTCGCCGGGCACCGGCCGACCGCCGCGGCGACGCTGTCGGCCGCAGTCGCCGCCCGCGCCTACGCCCTCAACCACCAGGGCGAGCAGGCCCGCGCCGCGCTCGAGGCCGCCGACGCCCTCATGGACCGGCTCCCCGAGGGCGAGCGGTCGGACACGTGGCTGACGTACGGCGAGCAGAAGCACCACGTTCACCTCAGCCACGCCTTCACCACGCTCGGAGACACCCGCCTCGCCCACGTCAGCCAAGAGCGCGCCTTGGAGCTGTCCGCGCCGACCAGCACCATGACGCGCACCCTGCTGAACATCGACGCCGCCGCCTGCTCCCATCACGACGGCGACACGGAGCAGGCGTGCCGTCGTACGGTCGACGCCCTGACAGCGCTGCCCGTCGACTACCGCACCGGCCTGGTCCGCCGCCGCGCCCTGGACCTGTACGAGGCAATCCCCGCCGAGCACTACCGTGAGCGTGCCGTACGGGAACTCCGAGACCTCCTCGCCGCTTGAGGCGGCAGAGGTCCTCAGTAGGCCGGGCTGTCCGGCCACACATGGCGCAGGACCACAGTCCGGCGCACTCCGGCATCCAGCATCGCCTGAACGCGGTGCTGGCCGTTGATGAAGCCATTGCTGATGTAGTCGTCGCCGGAAGGCTGGATGGCGTCGCCGAGGCAGTACAACGTCCGGAACACCTGCTGCTCCCACTCACTCGCGCCAGCCGCAGCGGCGTACTCAAGGGCGTAGTCGACCATGCATTCCGCCTTCACGCCCTCGTGCTGCGCGCGCGACAGGGCGGCGAGAGCCATGTGGTTGACCCGATGCCAGTCGCCAGAGTGGTACCAGCAGCAGGACCGCCCCCCATGCCGCGGGAAAACCCGGTTCGTCCAGCGTCGCCACCAGGGTGTGCCGCCGGACATACATTCCTCGCGGAACGGGCGGGGCCTCGCCAGGCGCCACAGCGCCATCGCCTCGAACCGCAGGTCCGGCTCCGGTTCCGGCTCGGGCGGCACGTAGCCTTTGCCGCGGTCTTCGGCGACCGGACCGCCGACCAGGTGCACGATCTGCTCCGCGCTGATCGTGCACCAGCTCGGATGGCGCACCTGGTACGGCTCGTTCTCACCGAAGGTGACCAACCGAAAGTCCGGCTCCCTACCGAACGCGCCCGGAAACTGCCGCTCGATCCACACCGGCGGCAGTCCCTGGTCGGGGCAGTGCTGCTGCCACACCGCTGCTGCACACGACTCGGCCACGTTGGTCAGGCTCGGGGTCTCTCCCTCGGCTTGAATAGCCACCGCCACTGCCCGCTGCCCCGGTGCCGTGAACAGCTGCAATCGAAACGACGTGCGCCCCGCACGGAACATGTGGTCGTCCACGGTGCGCCGACGCGGAGCAGCGAGGCTCAGCACTTCTGACGGCGTCTCGCCGGACGCGCCGAGAGCTGCAGTATCGGGTCGGGCAGGGGGCGTTTCCTGCGGTGCGTCGTCCATGCCGACATCATGGCCGTCGATCGCCTTGCGTACTTCCCCCAAGCCACGGCGGGCACCAGACGAAATGGGATCGAGGCGGTGACGAAATACACGGGTGGGCGACCTCGCCCACTGGCAGGAACGGGACGATGAAGCCCCGGGTACGCCGCTGGGACAACTCATACCGGGAAACCGCCCTTCCTGCTGGGAGCGGTCCTCAGGTCTTCTCGGGCCGAGTTGTAGCGGGGCAGACCAGGAGGGGGCGGTGCGCTGTGGGCCCGGTGCAGCCAGCCTGTTCGGGGCGCTGGCAGTGGTGTGCACAGGTGGGTTCGATGTCATTCGGCTGCCTCGGTGATGTGGACGAGGGTGGAGCCGACGGGGCTTTTACGGACGTGGAGGCGTTGGGTGATGCGGCGGCGCATCTCGGCGACGTGGCTGATGACGCCCACGGTGCGGTCGTGGTCACGCAGAGAGTCGAGGACGTCGAGGACCTGATGGAGGGTGTCGTCGTCGAGGGTGCCAAAGCCTTCGTCGATGAAGAGCGTATCGAGTGCTTGTCCGCCAGCTTCGGCGGTGACGACGTCCGCGAGGCCCAGGGCCAGGGACAGGGAGACGTAGAAGGATTCTCCGCCGGAGAGGGTGTCGGTGTGGCGCTGGTGTCCGTTCCAGGCATCCAGGACTTTCAGGCCCAGGCCGGATTTGGCGCCGCGGGCGGCCCGTTCGTCGGAGTGGACGAGGGTGAAGCGGTGGTGCGACATGCGGGTCAGGCGGGTGTTGGCTGCGTCGACGACCTCCTCGAGGCGGGCGGCCAGGACGTAGGACTCCAGTTGCATGCGGAGTTGGTTGCTGAGCGAGCCGCCGCTGATCAGGCCGTGGAGGTGGTCGACGGTGCGGTAGGCGGCCTCCAGCGGTTCGAGGCTCGCTGTGAAGGCGTCGAGTTGGGTGCCGAGTACGGCGAGGGCGTCGACGCGGTCGGTGGCTTTGGTTTCGGCAGCCGTGGCGCTGGAGTGGGCGGTGGTGGCCTTCTCCAGTTCCGTCACTGCGTGCTCCAGGCATGCGGGAGGCCGGGCGGCGGCGTTCTTGAGGTCGGGTTGGTCAAGGCGGGCGGCCAGGACGAGGCGCTGTTCGCGCCAGCGGGTGATCTCTTCGCTGATCCGGGCGAGGTCGTCGTCGGGCAGCAGGGCGTCCGTGGCCTCGGCTGGTGAAGCGAATCCGGCTGCCTGGGCTGCCTGCTCGGCGCGTTGTGTGGCGGTGCGCAGATCGTCGGTGGTGCGGACCAAGGCGGTGGTGCACTCGGCTGCGGTCTCGAGTTGCTCGGCGAGTTGGGTGAGGTGGCGGATGCGGTCGGCGAGCGTGGCGTGTTGGCCCAGGGCGACAGCCAGGCGCCGGTTGAGAGTCTCGCGCTGGGTATGCAGGCTGTCGTAGGTGGCGTCGATGGCGCCCAGGCGCTGCTGTGCGGTGTTGCGGGTGTTTTCGCGGTCGGTCTGCTGCTGTTGCAGACGGGTGAGTTCTTCTTCGGCTGCGCCTGCGTCCGCGGCTTCGGCTAGGGTCTGGCGGAGGCGGTCGGTCAGCTCAGTGCGTCGGGCCGTGAGGTCGGCCAGAGGGGTGTCGCCGCCAGCCTGTCCACGTGCTTCAGCGGCCTCCTGCTCGAGGCCGCCCAGCCTCTGGCTGGCCTTCTTCTCCTCTTGCTGCGCGGCGGTGTGGGCGGCTTCGGCGGCCTGTTCGTCGGCGGCTGTGGGTTGGCCCGGCTGGGGAGTAGCGGGTGCCGGGTGGGTGGCGGAGCCGCAGACGGGGCAGCTTTCGCCGTCCTTGAGGCGGCCGGCGAGTTCGGCGACGATGCCGTCGGTGCGGCGCCGGCGGATGTCGATGTAGGCCGCGGCGGCCTGGTTGAGAATGCCGGTGGCTTTGGTGAGGGCTTCCTCGGCGACGGCGACCTGCGTGAGCAGGCTGTCGCGGCGGGCGGCGGCCTCGCACTGGGTATTCACCGCGCTGAGGGTGACGGTGAGTTCTCGGCTGGCTTCCTGGGCGGTGCGGGCTGCTTGAAGCCGTGCGGTCAGTGTCTCGCGCAGCTGAGGCAGGCCGTTGAGCCAGTCCTGAGCCTCGGTGACGGTGTCGGCCAGCTCGTTGCGTTCTTTTGAGAGCACAGCGAGTTCGTCGGTGAGCTGCTGCAGCGCGGCTTCATCCGGGAGCAGGGCCTGTGCGGCGCCGATGCGGCCGCGTACCTGTTGCGCGGCCTGGGAGAGATCGTTGCCGTCCTGGGAGGCGTGTTCGGCCGACAGGAGAGCGCGGGCGTTTGCGTCGGCGGCCAGGGCGAGGCTGTGTTCGCGGGCCGCGGTGTGGGCGTCGTCGAGAACGGTCTGCAGTTGCCTCGCCGTGCGGGCGCGCTCGTGTCGGTCGGCGAGCTGTGTGTAGTGGTCGGTGCGTTCGTCAAGCTGGGTCAGTTCCTGCTGTGCGGTGTGGTGTGCCTGCTGAAGGCGGTGCAGGTCGCGGGTGTGCTGCTCGGTGGTGCGGCAGTCGGCCAGCAGCTGGCGGGCGTTTTCGGTGCCGGCGGTGGCATCCTGCTGGAGCGTGACGGCCTGCCGGTGCAGGGCGGCGGCCCACAGACGCGCTTGATCGGTGAGGGTGGCTGGGTCGTCGGGGCGTGGCGCGCCGGTGGAGGGGTCGAGTTCGTCGCCGGCGGCCTGCTGGATGCGTTCGGTCAGGCGCATGACGTCGGCGCGGGCCTCGTCGCGGCGTTTGGCGGTCGTGGTCTTGCGTTCGGCCAGGAACTGCTCGATGAGGCCGAAGCGGCGGGTTCCGAACAGGGTGCCCAGCAGGACGCGGCGTTCGGAGGCGTCCGCTTGCAGGAACTTGGTGAAGTCGTTCTGCGGGAGCAGGACGACTTGGCAGAACTGCTGACGGTTGAGGCCCAGGAGGGATTCGATCTCTTTGCCCGCCTCTTTGTGCGAGCTGGTGATGCCCTCCCAGCGGCCCTGCCCGTGCTCGTCTTCGGTCCACTGCTTGAGGTCGGTTTCGGGTTTGTGGTCCACGAAGTCGCCCGGGCGGCGCGAGTGGGGCTTCCGCTGCGCGGGCACGCGGCGGATCTGCAGGCGTTTGCCGGCGATGGTTGTTTCCAGGGTCACTTCGGTGAGCAGGTCGGCGGGTGCGTGGTCGCTGCGCAGCCGTGCGTTGCGCTCGCGGGGCGGATAGCCGTAGAGGGCGAAGCAGATGGCGGCGAACAGGGTGCTTTTGCCTGCTCCGGTGTCGCCGTGCAGGAGAAACAGGCCGTCGGTGGTCAGGGCGTCGAAGTCGATGCTGTGCCGGCTGGCGAAGGGGCCGAATGCCTGCAGGTGCAGGGAGTGCAGGCGCATGTTCAGACGGTTTCCTTCTGCTGGGCGTGCACGTGCATGTGGTCGACGGCTTCCCACAGCAGGGCTTGCTCGTCGTCGGTGGGGGCGCTTCCGCGGACGGCGGTGATGAAGTCGTGGGTGATTTCGAGGTCGCCGCGGCCGCGGACCCGGTCTCGGTAGGTGGGGGTGTCGGTCGCCTGGGCGGGGATGGCGGCGGGTTCGTGCTTCATGTCGAGGGTGTGGGCGAAGCGCTGGCGCAGGCGGCTCATCGCCTCGTACGGGCGGGCGGGATCGGTGAGGGTGGCGTGCAGCCACGCGTCGGTCAGCGGTGCGTGGGCGGGGTCGGATAGCAGGTCCTCCAGGCGCCCGGTGAGCCGGGCTAGCGGCAGGTGCAGGTTGGTGGGGATGTCCTGGTGCGTGACGGTGGGCGTGCCGTCGGCTGCCAGGTCGACCAGGGCCAGGGATTTGGTGTGGCCGGCTTCGGAGAAGGAGTAGGCCAGCGGGGATCCGCTGTAGTGGATGCGGTCGCTGACGGCCTGGGGGCGGTGGAGGTGGCCGAGCGCGGTGTAGTGGATGCCGTCGAACACGGCGGCGCCGGCGTGGGCGACGCCGCCGACGCTGATATCGCGTTCGCTGTCGCAGCTGTCCGCGCCGGTGATGAACGCGTGGGCCAGGACGACGGCCCTGGTGTCGTCTGGGCGGGTGGCGAGGTCGGCGCGGATGCTGTCCAGGGCCGCGGTGAGAACGGCCTGGTGGGAAGGTATCTCCACCTGCATCTGCTCGCTGACCAGGGTGGGATGCAGGTAGGGCACGCCGTAGACGGCGACCGGGCCGTGGGCATCGGCCATCAGGACGGGGCGGGACGCCTCGGCGAGATCAGTACGCAGATGCACGCCGGCTTTGGCGTACAGGCCGGAGCCGATGCCGAGGCGGTGGGCGGAGTCGTGGTTCCCACTGATCATGATCGTGGGGATGCCCAGGTCGGCGAGTTCATGCAGGGCCCAGTTGAACAGACGTGCCGCGTCCAGGCTCGGGATGGCGCGGTCGTAGATGTCGCCCGCGATCAGCAGAGCGTCGACCTGTTCGGTGCGGGCGGTTGCGCAGATATGGGCCAGAACCTTGCGCTGATGGTCGATCAGGTCTTCCCCGTGGAACCGACGGCCCAGATGCCAGTCCGAAGTGTGCAGGAACCTCATGACGCCAGAACGTAACGGGTGAGGCCACAGCAGCGGATGGCTTTTCAGATAAAAACCGTACTTCAGGCGCATGAAGCGGCATGGCAGGACTACTGCGTCGGCACGGCATGAAAGGGAGTGCTGCACTCCGGACGGCAGTTCGACCACAGCTACCTGCAATCCCACTGCGCTACGAGCCGGAGTTCGAACTGCCCACCAGCCCCGGCGACGAGGAGTTCTTCAACGTGAGGCCCGGGACGGGCAGGCACGGCCTACCATCACTGCTTGATCACCGCTGCTGTTGGCAGGGCTTGACGTGCCGGGGACGGGGGGCGGACTGTGTACGTGTCCGAGGTGCTGGTGGAACGATTCCGCTCGTGCGAGCGAGTGCGGATCCCTCTGCGGCCGGAAGTGACGGTGCTCGTCGGGGAGAACAACGCGGGCAAGTCCAGCGTGATCGATGCAATTCGCCTGCTGACGGACCCCTTGGACGGGCGCCGGGTGCGCTACTTCGAGGAATCCGACGTTCTCAAGCCCGCCGCGGCCGAACGGGGCGGCCCGAGCCTGCAGCTGGATGTCGCCGACATCTCCGCACAGCAAAGCGGCGCGTATCTTGAGGCGTTGCTGCGTGAGGGGGATCCCGACAGCCGCACCGCACGGTGGCAGGTGTCCTGGACGCCACCGCAAACGGGCGGACGGCGCGGCAGTACCGCCTGGTCGCAGGGCGCGGGCCTTCCGGTCACGGGGGAACCTCCGGCACGCAGCGGCGTCCGGCATGTCTACCTGCCGGCGCTGCGCGATGCGGAGCGGGAGCTGGCCTCGGCCGGCGGTGACCGGGTCCGGATGATTCTTCGCGGGCTGCTGGGCGACGACACGTATGTTGATGCCTTCGTGGATCGGATCGGCACCGAGCTGAAGAAGGTGGCCGCGGACCCGGACGTGGTCAAGGTCAGCGAAAAGATCAACGAGCCGCTGCGGGACCTGACCGTCGGCGCGCATCCCCAGATGAGTGAACTGGCCCTGGCCGAGGCCACCTTCGCGTCGATCACCCGGTCGCTGCGCATGCTGTTGGGCGACGCCTCCGCCCAGCCGTTTCCTCTTTCGGCCTCAGGACTGGGCTACGCCAACACCCTGTTCATCGCCACGGTGATGGCCGAGCTGGACGCGGCGGCAGAGGCAGACCTGACCGTGCTGCTGGTCGAGGAGCCCGAGGCGCACCTGCATCCGCAGCTGCAGACCCTGCTGCTGCGCTATCTGCAGCAGCGGGCGCGGGCCTCGCGCCGTCGGCCCGCCTGTGACCCGGCCCAGCCGGCCGGGCACCTGCAGGTGGTGGTCACCACCCACTCCCCCATCCTGTCGGCCGCAGCCAGCGTGGAGGACCTGGTGGTCATGGCCCGCTGCCCGGCCGAGCTATCCGACGGCTGGCAGGCCAGGCCCCTGCCCATCCCCCAGCTGCATCTGAGCCCAGACCGGGTGGCCATCTGGACCGCTACCTGGATGCCACGAAGAGCGCCCTGCTGTTCGCATCGCGGGCGATCCTGGTGGAGGGCATTTCCGAGCTCCTGCTACTGCCCGCTCTGGCCCAACGTGTCCTGGCCGCCGGTGAGGACGCCGACGCTCAACAAAACCAGGAAGCATTCGATGCGCTGGAACGGTTCTTCGGCACCACCCGGGTGATCGTGGACGGTGTCGGATTCGAGGTCTATCTGCGGGTGCTGCTGGCGCCGGTGGACGGCATGTGTCTGGGAAGGCGGGTGGCGCTGATCACCGACACGGATGTGGCGCCCGGGCAGCCAGAACCGGCCAGGCTGCAGTCGCTGCGGGAACTGCCCCGCCGCTGGCACTCCCCCGGCGTGCTGCATCTGGCCGCAGCGCCGCGGACGCTGGAGCCGGCCCTGTGGTCGGCCGACAACATCACCGCCTTGCGGGCGGCGTTCCTGCGCTGCGCGCCGCGCTCGGAGGCGCGCTGGGAGCAGGTCGTCACGGCTTCGGATCCCGCCGTGGCATTCGGGGAGCTGTTCGTCACGAAGACCAGCCGGACCCGCACCGGTGCCGATGGAGACGTCACGAAGGGCACCAAGATCTCCAAAGGGCTGTTCGCCCAGGAACTGGCCGACGTGCTGGCCGACCCGACGGTGGCATTCACCGTGCCTGCCTACCTGGCGGACGCCATCCGCTTCATCACCGCCACGGACCGCACTTCTGCGGTGAGCGCGCCATGACCGGGCCGACAGGGCCGGGAGAGACAACGTCGGTACTGGACGATGCTAAAGCGCAGCAGCAGGCTGCCATGGCTGTGTCCGCGCCTGCCTTCGTACCTGCCTGCCCGGGCGCCGGCAAGACGCATGTGATCACCAGTCGGCATCTGCAGTCGCCCCGGCGGCTGCTGCGGCAGGGCCGGGCCCTGATCTCGTTCACGCGTGTGGCGCGTGATCAGATGATCCGCCGCTGCCGCCAGGCAGGCCGCGCAGACCTGGTCCAGGCACCGCACTTCATCGGCACCCTTGACTCGTTCCTGTGGGAGTTCCTGGTCAAGCCGCGGCGGGCGGCCGAGCCCGTGCCCCGCCTGCTGGAGTCGTGGGCGGGCATCAAGGCCACGGTGGAGGGCGTGGACCGGGAGGTCTCCCTGCACCGCTTCCCCATGACCTTGGACCCCTCACAGAGCCCCGCGCGCGAGGCGGTCGCCTGGGACAAACTCGACTACGACACCCGGCAGCTCATCGAGGCCAGCACGTACAGCCAGCAAGCGTGGGAAGACAAGATCCTCGCCACCCGCAAGTCGTGGTGCCAGCAGGGGTATTTCACCGGGCACGAGGCGCGGGTGCTGGCCCTGTGGAACCTGCACAACGCCGAGGCCGCCACCGGGCTGCTGGGACCGCTGTGCTCCCGGTTCGCTGAAGTCATCGTCGATGAGGCGCAGGACTGCTCCGCCGCCGACCTCGCCATCCTTCGACTGCTGCACGACGCCGGCCTGCCGCTGGTCCTCGTCGGCGACCCGGACCAAGCCATCTACGCCTGGCGCGGAGCCGAACCCCAGGCTCTTGGGGCCTTCGCGGCGCAACTGTCCCCCACCCCTCACCGCCTGACCGGCAACTGGCGCAGTTCCCCCGTCATCTGCCACCTGGCGTCCACCCTGCGCACGGGGCAGCGCCCGCCGGACACGTCCGTCGTACGCGACGACGACATCCCCGCCCTGCTGCTGCCCACCCAGTTCGCCGCCTCCGGCAGCCGCCACCTGCACGCTCCGACCGGCACCGGCATCGTCGACGCTTTCCGCGCGCTCGCCGAGGAGTACGCCGTCCCGGCAGAGAACTGTCTGGTGACCGCCTACAAGTACGCCACCTTGCCGGGCATCACCCGAGAGCGGCCCAACACCAACATCATCACCAGCCTGGCCTGGGCCCGCACCGTCGCCCACACCCCGAGCGCCTCCGGCGACGACCTCGCCCGGGCCTGCGCGATCGCCGTGCGCGTCCTGTTCGGCTACTGGTATCCGGGCGAGACCGGCGGCCCCGACCGCATCATGGCCGCCCACCGCCTGTCGGCCGGCCAGGTCAACCGCACGGCCTTCGCGTTCCTGCACAGCCTGCCCCCGCCCCACAAAGAATGGGGTCCGCAAGTGTGGCAGGCCATGAAGGCCTGGCCCGCTCTGCCCGGGGCCGCCCCGCAAGGAGGCAAGGGCCGCCCCGCCGGAAAACCCACCCTGTCACGCCCCCAGCTGGCCACCGGCATGCGCACCAACATCGTCCACCAGATCAAGGGCGACGAAGCAGACGGCGTCCTGCTGTTGCTGCCCGATGCCGGAAGCGTGCAGCGCTGGGCCACCGCGGACCCGGCCACCGACGAGGTGCTGCGCGTCTGGTACGTCGCCGTAACCCGCGCCCGCCGCCTGGCCGCCATCGCCCTGCCCGAGGACGAGACCGACGCACTGGCCCGACTGCTGACAGAGCGTCAGGTACCTGTCCGTGTTGTGTGAACCGACTGCCGGCCGCGGACACCCGCGTGGACCACGTGCTATTCCACGCTCTCCCGCGCTGTGCAACAGCCCCCCTGTTTCGAAGAGGCCGGGTCGAGAAGGCGAGTGAGTACAGCGTCGTGTTCCTGGTAGAGGACACGTCCTGTCGTGCGCAGTTGGGCGGCCAGTGCGGGATCACAAATGCTCGGCAGGGGGCCGAGCGGGACGGCAGAAGGCAGATCGCCTGCCGCTCGAACGAGAGCGGTGTCCATGGCGATGAGTTCTGCCCCGTAGGTCTGCTGCACCGTGGCGGCGATGTGCAGACCGGCGGCGTCCAGGTCGCCTGTGTAGCGAAGGCGCACGCCCTGGTCGACGGCCAGTTGGAGGAGGACGTGGTCGACGGCGCGGAGCTGGCCGCTGGTGCAGGCCATGGGCTGAGGGCTGGCGCACTCCATCGCGGCCTTGAGGACGGAGGGATTTTCGACGACGGTGAGGGTCTGCGGCGCCAGTCGGGGTGGGGTGCGGGTGAGGTCGAGGAGGTTGAGGGCGACGGGGGTGGTGGCCTCGTTGAGGCGGCGGTCGATGGGGCCGTCGCCGAGGGCGCGGACCTGGTGGAGCAGGACGGTGGCAGAGAGCCGGTCGGCGATGATGCCGTAGTCGGTGCGGACGTCCCATTCGACCTGGACACCGACGTGGGCGACGCCGGTGCGGACGTCTTTGAGGGTGTCGTGGATCTGGGCGACCAGTTCGAGGGCTGCTTCCCGGCGCAGTTGGATGTCGCGCTGCAGGCGGGTGAACAGGCTTGTCTTGAGGACCTGCTTGATGTCGGCGCGCAGGTCGTCCTCGAGTTGGGCGGCGGTGGCCTTGAGGTCCTGGACGGTGGTGGTGACGTCTTCGCCGCGTACCGCGGCGGGGTCGGCGACGACGGCGCGCCGCCAGGGGGTGTCTTCGATGCCCAGCAGGGTGACCTGCCGGTCGAAGCCGGCCAGGCCGGTGCTGGCTTTGCGGGCGGCGGTTTCCAGCAGGGTCAGGTCGCGGTCGCGCTGCCGTTCCAGGACGGTGCGGCGGTCGGTGCCGCCGGGGGCGTCGGCGAGCAGGCGCCTGGCCCAGGCAAGGCCGGCGGTGATGTTGGCGGGGCGGCCGGGGCCTTCGGTTGGGATGTCGTCGGGAACTTGGGCCAGGTGCTCGTCGACCAGGCGGCCGAGCTGGGCAAGGCAGGCGTCCCGGTTCTTCTCGGCGGCTTCCCGCTGCGGGGCGACCATCACCAGCGTGGCCTGGGCGGCGCTGGCTTGCCTGTCCGCTTCCTGCTGGCGGCTGCGGCATTGTTCGGCACGGTCCTCGGCCTGCCGGAGCTTCTCGGCTGTGGCGTCCCGGCGGGCCAGGAGCTCTTGGTACTGGGCGCCGTGCAGGGCTTGCATTTCGGCGACCGTTGCGGCTTCCTCCTCGGCTCGCCGTCGGATGCGGTCGGCTTCCTGCTGGGCCTGGGTGTGGCGTGTGCGGCGCTCGGCGGCCTGCTGACGGTCGCCGTCGGCCCGCGCGAGCAGGTCGGCCACCCGCTGGGCGGCCGGTGCCCAGGCCTGGATGTGGCCGACGAACTGGGCGACAGACTCCCGGCGTGCATCGAGGTAGTCCGGTTCGGTGCGCAGCATGTCGCCTGCGGGCAGGGCTGCTGCGCGGTTGAGCGCGCGCAGGGCCTCGCTGACGGCTTTGCCGGCGTCCTCGTGGCGGCCAGTGGCCTTGACGACATCGGCGCGGGCCCGGTTCAGATCCTGTTCGGCTGCGTCCTCGGCCCGGTGGGCTGCCTCGACGGATTCGATCTCCTGGCGCGGGAAGGCGTCCTGCTCGGTGTCGGCGGCCTGCTGGGCGGCCGCGGCACGGGCGCGCGCGTCTGCGCTGGCCTGGGCAATGGCTGCCTGCTCAGCTGCGGCATCCTCAGCGATGCGGGCGGCCTCGGCAGCGCGGGCCTCGCTGTGCCGGGCGTGTTCGTGGGTGAGGGCAGCGGCATCGACGGCGGCGGTGCGGGCTGCCGCGGCGGCCTCGAGTTCGGCCAGGATCCGCTCCAGGGCCCGGTCGGCGTCGGCCAGGGCTACGGCGGTGCGGTGCTGGAGGGCATCGGCGGCCGCGCGTCGGTCGGCGGCGTGGTCGCGTGCGTCGTCCACCTGGGTGACGGGCGGGAGGCTGTCGCGTTCCGCGGCGGCGGCGGTGATGTCCCGGCGGCGGCCCGCCAGGTGATCTTCGGCTTCCTTGAGGGTGCTGCGGGCAGCGGCCAGGTCGTCTTCGAGGCGCCTGACGTGCTGTTGGCGGGCCCTCTCCCGTGTGGTGCGGCCGATGAAGGCTGCCCGGTATCCGGCGGGAGCGCTGGCGGTAAGGACGCCGTGGGCCAGCCGGCCGGCCGCCGTGTCGCTGCCGGGGGCGTCGAGGGGGATGGCGGCAAGGATCTCGCCTACCCGGGTGGTGTCGATGGCCGGGGTGTCTTCGACGACCAGCAGGTCGGCCAGGGTGCGTCCCGGAGCGGGGGTGGTGGGGGTGAGGGTGAGATCGCCGCCGCACACCCGGCCGTCGGGGGTGACCAGGGCGTCCAGGAGGCCTGCCACCAGGAGGGCTCCCTCGAGGCGGTCGGCGTCGGCGGAATGCAGTCCGGGGGCGAAGTCGACCAGTGCCCACAGCGGGACGCCGTCCCCTGGGGTGCGGGTGCGCCAGGGCGGGGGTGCGGGGACCGGTGCGGCCTGCTGGGCCTGGTGGAGCTTTTCGGTGAGCGCGGTGACGGTTTCGGTGGCGGCTTGGACCTGCCGGGCGGCTTCTTCGGCGTGGCGTTGGAGGCGCGGTGCGGCCTGGGCGTGCGCGCGCACGGCCGCCAGGGTGAGGTCGGCGGGTTGCAGGGCGTTCAGGTCGGCTGCCGGTGCGGTGGCATCGGGCAGAGGAAGGTCGGTGGCGGACAGGTGGGCCAGGCCGTCGCGCCAGGCGTGCACCTCGCCCAGCCAGTCGCGCACCGCCTGAAGGGCGGCCGCGTCGGCCTAGGCGAGGGCCTGTTCGGCTGCCTCGAGCGCGGCCTGCTCGAGGGCGGCCCTGGCTGCGGCGTGGTGGGTACGGGCCTGGTCTGCGGTGCGGGCTGCGGCGTGAGCGAGGGCGGTGTCGGCGGCTGCTCTCTGCTGGTGGCCGGGAAGGTCAATGCGGGCACGGGCCGCGGCAGCGGCGGCCGAGAGCCAGGCGGTGAGCCGGCTGGTGTCGGTGCGCTCTTCGGCATCGCCTGGTTCGGTCAACTGCACTGGCAGCGGGCCGAGCAGCGGCGCGGACTCCTGCCAGGTGTGAAGTCGGGCGGAGAGTTCCTCCTTGGCGTAGCGGCGGTGGCTGGTGGCCTGGTCGGCTGCTTCGCGGCGAGCGTGTTCCGCATCTTCGGCGGCGTGCTGTTCGTCTGCGGCGGTGCGCTGGTTGTCCTGCAGGTGCTGGTAGGTGCCCAGCGCCCGGTCGGCGGCCTGGATCTGGCGCTGGTGGTCTTCCGCCCAGGCCAGCGGGTGGCTGCACAGCCACGCTGTGTCCAGCGTGGCGTCGGCGCTGCTGCGGGCTGCGGCGAGGGCTTCGGACGCGGTCAGGAGGTGTTCGCAGGCGGCCTGGGCTCCCAGAGCGGTGGCGCTGGTGCGCAGGTCACCGGAGATCCGGGTGAGCTGGACCTGCGCGGCATCGGCGTCGTCCCGGCTGCCGGCGGCCTTCCGGTGAGCCTCGTCGGCGTCGGTACCGGCCGTCTGAGCGCGCTCGGCCGCGGCTGTGGCCTGGGCGGCGAGGTCGCGTGCGCGGTCCTCCCGGTGCGGCAGTTCGGCTCCGGCGTGTTCGCTCAGCAGTGCCTCGTCTGCGGATAGTTGTCCTCGGGCGCGGGAGATGTCGCTCTGGGCGTCGGCATATTCCTGGGCCGCGTCCTGGAATGCCTTCTGGGCGGTGTCCAGCTGGTCGGTGGCCTTCTTGAGGCTGCGGGCCTGGTCGTCGAACTCGGTGTTGGCTGCGGTCAGGGCGGCGGCTTCGGCCTGGGCCACGGTGCGCAGGTAGCGGCGGTAGCTGCGGTAGCTGCGGTCGGTGCCTTCCAGGAGCTTGGCTTCCTGGCGGGTGCGCTCCAGTTTGGTCTTGAGTTCGGAGATGCGTTCCATCGCCTCGGCGACCTGGGTGAGGTTGTCGGTGTCGAGGGCGGGCAGGGCATCGGTGAGAACCTGCCGCATCCGGGTGGGGGAAATGGCCTCGGCGGTGCGCACGCTGCGCAGGGAGCGCAGGACGGCGAGCAGCGCCTCGAACTGGACCTCATTGAGCGGGGCGAACAGGCGGGTGCGCACCTTTTGACGGTAGGAGCGTTCGTCTTGGGGGGTGAGCTGGGTCAGGGAGCCCCGCAGGGCTTTGGAGTCGGTGAACATCTCGCCTTGGCAGGCGGCCAGTTGTCCGGCGAGGGTATCCAGGCGGACGGGGTCGCGGTCCTGTTCCAGGATCAGGTCGCTGCCCACCCGGCCGGAGGTGAGGAAGAAGGCGCGATGCAGGTGGCCTGCGGTGGCCCGCAGCCACAGGCCGGTGGTCACGTATCGGGTGCTGCCGTCGGCCGGATCGTGCAGGCCGTACTCGAGCCACCAGATGCCGGTGCGGTCTTCCCGGTCGTTGAAGTCGGTGTGGCGGCTGGTGAGGGTGCCTGCGGCCTTGCCGGACACCGACAGGGCGGTCTGGGAGGTGTCGGCGTCCAGCAGGACAGTGATCAGCATGGAGGCGGTGAGGGACTTGCCGGACCCGTTGGGGCCGACCAGGGCGAGCCAGCCGCCGGAGAAGTACAGCTGTTCGCTTGCCCAGGCCCAGGAGTTGACGATGCCGGCGCGCGTGGGCTGCCAGCGGCCCTCGGCGCTGGGGATATCCAGGGCCGGCTCGTCAACGGCGGTCAGGCTCAGGTGCGGGGCGGGGTGCTCGGCGGGCTTCATCCGTCGTCTCCTTGGCGGGCCTGGTGCGCGGCATGGGCTGTGGGGGCAGTCGCGGCCGTGTCGGACGCCGTGAACAGGGGGATCGCCGGGTCGGCGGGCGGGGTGTCGGCCGGTACGGGTGGCGGGGTGGGCTGGCGGACGCGGACGCGCCACAGGTGCACGCCGGGTGTGGGCAGCCATGTATCGGGGCGGCCGGGCTCGGGGGTGAGCAGGCCGGCGCTGGTCAGTTCGGCGGCCGCGGCGCGGGCCAGCGCGGGAAGGCGTTCGTAGGAGGCGGCCCAGCGGGGCTGGCGGGCGCGTACCTGGGTGAACAGTTCCGCGATGCCGGTGAGGGTCAGCGGGGCGGTGGGGGTCATCACGGCCGGGGAGGGTGGCCAGCAGGGCGAGGGCCGCCTGGCGCTCGGTGCGGCGGCCGTTGGGGAAGTCGATGCTGCTGGCCTGGCCGCTGGGGTCGGTGATCTGCCACCAGTCGCGGCGCACGGTCGCGGTGAGCCCGAGGGCGGCGACAGTGTTGAGGGCGCGTTCGCGTCCGGCCAGGGTGTGCAGGTAGGGGGTCGTGTCGGTGGCGTCGTCGAGAGGGTCGGCGGCGGGGTCGTCGACCAGGCGGCGGATGGCGTTCAGGCGCCGCTGTTCCAGTGTGGGGGCCTCGCCTTGGGTGTGGGCGGTGTGGTCCAGGAGGGACGCGGCGGACAGGGCGGCGGCGTGCTGGTCGGGCGGCAGGCCGTCGAGTTGAAGGAGGGTGGGTGACAGGGAAGAGAATTTGGTGGCGAGGCGATCGCGGGAGGCGGTGACGACGAGGTCGCCGTCCTCGTCGGCCAGGGCGCGGTCCAGGTCGGCGTCGACGGTGATGGTTCCCTCCGCGACGAGGATCTTCAGGGCGTCGGCCAGGCTTTGGCGGTTGTGGCGCGCTTCCTTCTTGCTGACGTCCTCGGAGGCGACGACCGGGAAGCGGGGCAGGCGCCCGTCCGTGGTATCGGCGGCGCAGACCTGGGCGATGGCCTGCATCAGTTCCCGCACGTTCATACGCGGGCGGCGCCACAGCTGTTCGCAGGCCAGGCAGATGAGGATCATCACCAGGGCGCCCGCCAGCGGCTGCCGGTCCCGCACCAGTCTCGGCCCCCGGTCGGCCGGGACATCGCTGCGGCGTTTGTGCAGACGGATCAGGCCGGCGACTTCGTGGACCTCCAGGGTCCAGTTCAGTTCGGTGCGGAAGAACTCCGCCAGCGCATGGCGGCCCTGCAGGGCCGCCCGGTAGTGCTCGGGGTCGCCTTCGATGGTGAGACGGCCGGCCGCCACGAGCAGGCGGGCGCTCTCGCGCAGGTCGGCATCGAGCAGCAGAGTGTCGTTCATGCCACGCTCCAGTTCTGCCCGGCCGCGCCAGGCTCGGCCGGCCGGTGCACGGCGGGCGTCCGGCCCTGAGGGGTGACGGACAGTCGCAGATCGGGCCCGACCAGGCGTCCTTCGGCCAGGTCGACGGTGACGGTTGTGTCGGGGCGGCCGGGCCTGACCGTCACCTCCAGGCCGGCCTCGTCGACGGCGGCCCGCCCCATCCCGTCCTGCGGGCGGTAGCGGCTGAGAGCGACCTCGACGGCATTGAGCAGGATCACAGCCGCTTCGAAGGGCAGTTGGGCGACGTATTCGAGGCCGACTTCACCGTCGGTGGCCAGCTGCGCGGCGAGACGGCGGCGGCGCTGTGCGGCCGCCTGTGCCTGGGCATGGGCGGCGGCCCGGTCGGCGGTGGTGTCGGGCACTTTGCGGGGCCGTCCGGTGGCCGGTCCGTGCCGTTCGTGTTCCCGCAAGGTCACCTCGACCTGGTGACGGCCGATGCCGGCCCGGGCGGGAGTGCCGTGGGCGACGTCCTCCTCGCCGGCGCCGATGACCGCGTGCCAGGCGGGCCAGTCCCCGAACGCGGCCGCGTACACGCGGCGGGCCTCGGCGTCGTCCGGCTGGCTGTACAGGCTGTAGGCCAGTGCGCGGAAATCGACGCCGAGGTCGCTGCCGCGTCGGCGGGCCATGTAGCGGCGGTCGATGGCGACCAGCAGTGTGTGCACGGCCCCGCTGGCCGAGTCGATCAGCCGGTGCACTGTGCCGTCCGGTTTGAACCAGGCCTCCAGGTCGTTCAGGCGGCGGATGCGTTCGTCGATCCAGTGCTGCTGGTCGGCGACGTCGAGGAGTCCGGCGTGCTCGACGGCGGCCTCCACGGTGCGGGCGAATCCGGCCAAGCGCAGCTCGGCAAGGGCCGTCTCGACTCGTGGCAGGCCGCGCCCGTATTCGCGGGGGAACTGGCGCAGTGCCTCCACGACGCGGTCGCGGTTCTCGCCGAACACGTCGTTGTCGGTCACGTCGGACTGCACCATCTTCGCCAGTGCCGCGTAGAAGTCGGCCGTCACCCGCTGCAGTTCGTCGATGCGGGTGCGTACGTCCTCCAGGTCGCCCGGCAGCCGGCCGTGATCATCCTTCAGGTGATCGAGGATCTCCCGAAGCGTGTCCTGAACCCCGTCCAGAAGACGGCTGGGCAGTTGCAGGGCGCGCACCACGTCGACGACCGCAGTGCGTACGGCGGCCACGATGCCGCGTCCCCGCTGGGTCAGCGCCCACGCCTCCTCACGCGCCGACAGGCCCTGCAAGCTACGCAGCGGGGCCGCGTAGTCGTGAAACGGCTCAGCAAACTGCCAATTCAGCAACTGGTCCAGCAAGGCGCGCAGTTCAGTTTCCGGCAACGGGTCGTGGTAGCCGACCGCCTTCAACTGGGCGGTGATGTCGGACAACGTCGCCATCGGCCCCCGTGTGGACAGCTCTTCCAGGGCGGCCAGCGTGGCAAGGTAGCGCTCCTTCACGAGGCCCTCGGGTATCCCGAACACGTACCAGTCCCCCGGTACGACCTCCTGCCACCACATCCGCGAACGCAACACCATCTCCCCCTGCAGACGACGGCACCATGGCGTCTCGGCGAAGCGGACGGGCAAAAACCGGTGCCGCTTCCCTTTTCCGAGCCGTATGTGAAAGCTAGCCGCCGCCACTGACAACGCCCGCTGTATTCCCGGGAATTCGAGGGGAGTCGACCACTCGTCAATGACTTGAATCAGTGCCCAAGCACCATTGCAGGGGCACTGATTCAAGCGGGAGAACGGACGTGTTCGTCTCGCCTACCACGAGGAGGAAGAAGCTCAGAAGAAACCATCTGAGCTGCGGAAACGAAAGCTTTCGACATGATCGCGGCCCACAGGACCAACCATCCGGAGCGCCAAGGATCAGCGACAGTTCACTTGCCGGCATCAGCCGAAATCAAGTCAGTTCCTCATGAGAGACGCGCCGCATCCGCGCAAGATACCGAACACGCATTCACAGCGACGCATTTCGCATATACGTTCGGGCTCTCTATTTGGCTGAGCAAGACAGCTTCGCAAGACTCAGTCACAGGTCCGAGGCGCGCGGGGTGTTCGGGGACGCCTACAGCTCGAACTCCAGGTGCATGATGTCGGTGAAGCGCACCTCCTCCAGCTGGCCGGCGCGGCGGCCGCCGTCTTGGAAGTACACCTCCTTGAGCGCTTCGGCGGCGATCTCCTGCAGATGCTGGTCGGTGGCGCCCTGCTCCTGGGCCTCGAAGAAGCGGGCTGCGTATTGGGGTGGCAGCGCCACGGTCAGGTGACGGAGCCGGTCCTCGTCAGTGGTGCCGACCGGCGCTTTGTAGCCGATCCGGGCGCGGGTGTCGATGACGATGCCGCCGGTGGTCGCCGCCTTCTGCCGCGCCTGGGCGCGGATCTGCGGCTGCCACCGTGCCTTGACCTCGCGCTCCAGGCGGGCGGCGAGCTGCGGGCGGGGCTTCTTGGCCTCGTCCTTGACGTACCGCTCCACCTGGCGCTGGGACATTGCGAGCAGTTCGGCGACCGCCTTGGTGCCCTTGAGCTGCTTGACCAGGTACCGCATCTGAGCACCCGCGCGTTTGGGGGCCGGGCGGGTGAACGCCTTCTGCACCGCCTTGTCCAGGCCGTCCCCGAACAGGGTCATCGTCGCTCTCTCCTACTCTCCGTTGTCGACGTCGGTGACGGTGCCGTCCTTGATGTACCGGGCGAGGTTGAGCTCCGGGGCGTTGAACCGCTCGCGGACCTCTTCGCCCCACAGCACGCTCTGGGTGCCCTCGTGCTTGACCAGGCCCGGGTTGATGCCGAGCTTGAAGCCGCCGGGCAGCGGCTTGCCGTCCCGGTAGGGAAGGAAGTCCAGCGGGCTGTCGCCGTTGGCCGCGTACACGACGCAGTCGGAGAGGATCGCCACCGGGTACTGTCCGGTGAACGCCGCGTGCTTGACGATCTTCCGGTGCAGGTTGATCCGCGTGCGGGAGATGACCGCTGCACGGATGTCCGGCCGCCACGTCGGGCGGGACAGCGCCCGCCATGGCTGCCCGGGCTTCCAGCCCTCGCCCCGGGGGCGTTCGCGCAGCTTGCCGAGGCCGCCCTTGACCGTCGCCTTGATCGCCGAGACGGCGATCGCCAGCTGCGGGTCGCGCTCCTTGTAGCCGTCCATGGCTTCCAGGAAGTCGGCTGGGGACAGGTCGGCGTCGACGCCGAGGTCGGCCATCGTGGCGAGGTAGGCGTCGCGCAGGCGGTTGTACCAGGCGTCGAGGTAGCGGCCGTTGTCGTACCGCACGTATGCCTCGAGCGGCGCGACGTCGTAGCCGAGTTCCACCGCGTACGCCACCGTCGGCGTCGCGTACCAGGCCGGTCCTTCGGGGCGCTCGCCCTTCGGCGTGAACGGGCTGGGCAGCAGGCCGGCGTCCAGGTCCGTCCACTTGTCCTTGGCGACCTTCACGCGGGACAGGTCGACGTGGGACAGGTCGACCAGCCAGCTTCCAGGGAGCTTCGGGTCGAACACCGGCTGCTTGACATGCGTCGGCTCGCCGAGGCCGAGGATCAGCCCGTTGGCGCCTGCGGCGAAGGCCATGTTGACGTCGATGCCGACGAGGTTGCGGCGCATGCATTCGTCGTCGGTGAGCGGGCGCGCCCAGTCGTAGGCCTCCTCGAGCAGCTTCTCCGCCGGTCCGCGGACGTGGAAGCGCGGCAGGTCATTGAGGAGCGGGTGCCCGTCCGGGGCCTCGCAGGGCGCGCAGTCCACCGGGTGCTCACCCAGTGAGCCGGGGTTCTTGCTGTCCGCCTTCCGGAAGCCGCCGGTGGCTTCGTCGCGCACGGCGTAGGTCGGTGGGTGCAGCGCGGTCATCAGCTCCAGGCCGGTCACGGCGGTGGAGCCGCGCGGCGTCATCACCCTCGACGCGTACACGCCCAGGAGCCGGCCGAGTTCCGCCGCCGGGAGCTGGGCAGCCTCGCCCCAGTGGCGGGAGTCGAGCGCGTGCCAGGACGGGATGCACAGCTGCACGCAGTTGCGCTCTGAGCCCTGCGCCGGGCGGTAGATCCTCGCCCAAGGCCCGAAGCCCCTTTTCGTGAGCTTCCAGTCGGCGCGGGCCAGCTGCTTGATGACCTTGTGGCTCTCCGGGATCCGTCCGGCGAGCTTCTCCTCATCGGTGAGGGCGACCGGCAGGCCGTAGCGCTCCAGCGCGGCCTTGGTGAGCACGATCAGCGGGTCGCCGTCTTTGCCCGGCCCGGACAGCTTTGGCTGCCCGAGCCTGGCCTCCTTCAGGGTCCAGTCGACCAGGGCCGGGATGGACTTGGCGGGCACGTCCAGGACCAGGCCACCGACGCAATACGCCAGTACGTGGCCGTCGTCGTCGACGTCGACGACCGCAAGCGGACCGTTGGCGAAGCGTGGATCGGCATTGGCGGGAGTGTTCTCCGGGGCGGCCTTCCGGGCGGCCGGGCGGCGTGACGTCGACGACGGTCTGGTGATGCGCGGCGGACGTGATGCGGCGGCCGAAGCAGCGGTGGTGGCGGTGGGGCGGGGTTCGGTGTTTTCGGAAGCAGCCATGGTCACGGCCTCGGAGGCCGGGGCTGTGGACAGAGTCCGCGCTTCCGGAGCGGGGGCGGGGGTGCTCGCGGACGTCGCGGGAGCGGCCGTGTCGTGTACCGGGGTTGTGGCGCTGGGATCGGCAGGGTAGAGCTCCACGAGCTTGCTGAGCAGGCGTGCGTACGCGTCACGCTCGGGGGGCCGGGGCTCCGTCTTGCCTGACTCCCAGGCACTGACGGTCGCCCGACGCACCTGCAGGGCCTCAGCCACTTCGTCCAGTGTGAAGCCGTGGGCCTGACGCAGCCGCTTGCGCTCCGCCGGTGGCGGAAGCACGGCACGGGACGCGATCAGCGCGTCGACCCGATCGAACAACTCGGGCATGAAACACCTCCTGTGCCTCAACCATAGTCTGAAGCGCATGTTTTGCGTACTAATAGCGTACGACCAGCGTGCGGAGCCTTTTGGCGGGTGACTCGACGTAAGCCACTTGAAGCCCGTACGAGGGGTCCAGAAGAGGACGTCCTGTTCAAGATCAAGTGAGCTGCGGCGTCTTTCGCCCGAGCGGCTGTCGCACACTCACGATCGCGCTCCTCCCTCATCCGTATCGCCCGGAGCGGCCGTGTCGTACTGGCGGTTGGCGTCGTGGACTCCCCTTCCGAGCGCGAGGGTCCAGTGCAGGTCTCCCGAGTGCGGGCAGGCCTGCCATGACCTGAGCAGCCCGGTTGCTGCCAGTTGGTCGAGCAAGGTGGGCAGTTGCGCAAGCGGGAGGCCGCAGGCGCGCGCCATCTGGTCGAGCCCGCTCAGGCCACTGCCGGCCTGCGGTTCGGCGTTCGCTGTGAGGTAGGCGCTCGCCAGTTGCGGCAGCGGTCCGGTTGTTCCTGCTGTCGAGGAGGAGCTGGCACGCAGTGCCCAGTCCGCGGCGCGCATCCGGTCGGGGCGGGCCGGGGCTTGGCCGAGCAGCGTGGCGTCCAGTAGTTCGGCAACGACCTCGTTGGCCGCGGTCGCGGGGATGATGCGCAGCCATCGTGCGTGCTCCAGCTCGCGCCATGGGTCCTGGACGGCGTTGAGGCGGAGGCTGCGCAGCACGCCGTTGGGCAGCCGGACGTGCATTCCGATGTTCACGCGGAGCGCGCACTGCAGCGCGAGCAGGCGCGCGGCGGCCGAAGTGCTGACTGGAAGGGCAGCGGCCAGGTAGCTGAGGATTTCACGTACCCGGACCTGTTCGCCGGGCCCCTTGGGGCGGCGTCTGCGCCGCCGGGCGGTTGTCGGGTGCAGCGGTACGTGGGCGAGGACGGTGTCGGGCACTACGGCGGCCTGTGCTGTTGCTGCGGCGCAGGCGCTGCATGCGTCGGCGAGCCGCCATAGTCGTCCGCCGTGTTCGCGTTTGAGGAGGAGGCGGATGGGGCCGGCGCAGCCGCGGTGGCGGGGGTGCCAGTGGCAGCCGCGTTCATGACATTGGCAGATCCGTAGGTGCGAGGGGAGGAGGTTGCCGCGTGCGTGCCGTGCGAGGTGGGCGAGGGCGGCTGCGCGTGCGGCGGCTGCGGTGATCTGCCCGCTGGTGTGCGGGCATTGCCGGCATACGAGAGCAAGCCCACCGGCGTGCGGGCGCAGTTCCACGGTCCAGGCGCATGGTGTCGTCGGACATGCTAGGCGCAGCCTCATAGGCGCGTGTTCCTCCTTGCCACGTCCGCGCCGGTCCCGTTCTTGGGTATGGGGACGACCGCCCACCGTAGTGCAGACCTCTGCCCTCTCGCGTGCGTCGCCACCTGGGAAAATAGGGCAGAGGTATGCACTGGCAGTGCAGGGGTCTGCACCGTCGGATGGACGGGTGACGATCTTGCCGCCCGATCCGGACCTCACTGCGCTGCGGTTCGAACTCGCGCGCCTGCGGGCCGCGCGCGGGTGGAGCTATGACGAGCTTGCTTCCCGCAGCGGCCTGGCCAGACGCACCGTCATCGAGATCGAGCAGGGCCGCACCATCGGCACGCTGAAGACCTGGCACGCTCTCGCCCACGCCCTGAGCACCCCGCTCGACGAGCTCTTCAGGACCCTGTGCCGCGGGCACGACCTGCCCGGCCCGGCCCAAGACTGACTCCCCGCCAGAGTGTCTGCCACAGATCACCCGAACTGGCGAGACCCGCTCGAACGCGCGATCAAGCATTCGCACTCCAGTCGCACCGTGTGAGGCTGACCGGGCGATCCGGCAGAGCTGCCTGCCGCGGATCCGGCGTGTTGGCTGACAGGTTCGCCCGCATGCGCTCCACACCTCCTCCCCCGGCCCGGCGCTGGGACGGAAGCCCCCTTGCCCACCACGTACGCCGTTCCCTGCACGTCTCCCCCGACGGCGTCAGCCGGCTGCTGCGCTGCGGCCAGGGCGACCGGTGCCGCGAGTGCGGCAACCGGATCGAGTGGTACCACCGCGGCGCCCAGCGGCCCGTCCGTCTCCATCCGCACGAACTTCCGGCCGCCCGGGTGCCCGCCGCGTGCCGCTGGCACGTCAGCTCCGGTGTCGCCTACCCGGGCGGAGACGGCAGCAGCTGGTGCCGTCTGCCACACGCCGTCGTCTGTCCCACCCGCGACACTCCCCCGCCCCCGCCCGAGCTGACCGGGCTGCGCCGGTCGCTCGCCGTGAACACCCGCCGCCTGATCGACGCCGGCGCCTTCACCCCTCCCCCGGCCTCCCCCGACAGCCCAGCACCCCAACGGAAGAACTCGGCAGCCTGCCGCCCGGCCCGCCCCGTCGTGCAGCTGCTGTACGTGCGCTACCTCGCCGCCCGCCCGGTGGACGAGATCCAGTGCATCGCCCAGACCCGGCGCCGTCACCGCTGCACCAGCACCCTGCTCTCCCTCGATACCCCGGCTGGCACCTGGAAGCTGGTCCCAGCCACCGCGACGAGCGGGCAACTGGCCCTGCCCGCCGCGGTCATGGCCATCTACGACCTCAGCGCCATCCCGTACGCCGAGCAACTGCGGTGGCGCACCCAGCGCTGCCCGCAGCACGCCGCCATCCCCACGGCCGCCGACCTGGGGGTGGCCGACTGGGAGCCCTTCGACCCCCTGGCCCACCACGAGCACATCCACAACCGCCTTCCCACCCGCACCCGACGCCCGGGCCCCACCGGCAGGGCACACGAGGCAGCCCGCCCATGACGTCCTTCCATGCCCTCGAGCTCACCCTGCCCAGACCCGCCACCCAGGGCGAGCTCCAGCACGTCCGGGCAAGCGTCCGCCCGACCGCGAACGCGGACCATGCGCAGCCCCGGCGCTGCCCTGCGCCGCGGCACCAACTGGGCACGCGGCTGCCGATCGACATCCTGACAACGCCGCTACCCCAACCGGCGCGACCGGGTTCTGCTCATCATCGCTCTCGGCCCCCTGAGCCGTTGCGGCCTCCCACCGGACCGCAACAGCCCTGGGCAGCGGCGGCAGGATGTGCTCGGCCGGTGCGTGGCCGCGGACCTTGCCCAGCAGAGCAGGAACGCGCTCGGCGCCCGGAAAACCGCTCGAGAGTCTGCTCGCCCACCACAGTGCCGATGAAGTCCTGGTCTGTACGGCCCGAATCCTCCACAGCCGGTATCACCACTGCATCCCGGCAGCGCTGTTAGCCAGCGCGGGCGCTGCACCTTGCCGGGACGGCAGCTAACGCCGCAGACCTCACTCATCACTCCTTTCCCCCTTCCGATGTTTTTCTTCTCTTTCGCGGAGTTCTTGTTGCACACGCCTACCGATGAACAGGCGCACGCTGCCGACGTTTTCCGGGCCGGTCACCATCTCGTCCTGCAGGCCGGCGCCGGGACAGGGAAGACCAGCACCCTCGGCCTCCTCGCGGTCGGCACCCATCGCCGCGGCCGCTACCTCGCCTTTAACAAGAACATCGCCCAGGACGCCGCCAGCCGCTTCCCCCGCACGGTGCTGTGCAAGACCGCCCACGCCACAGCCTTCGCCGCCGTCGGTCACCGCTACACCCGCCGACTCAACAGCCCCCGCCAACCCGCATGGAAGACCGGCCAGGCGCTCGGCATCACGCGTCCGGTGCGCGTCGGTGCTTACGAGATCGGGCCCCGCGCGCTCTCCCACACCGTGCTGCGCACCGTCACCCGCTACTGCCACTCCGCCGACCGCACTCTGACCCGCCACCATGTTCCACGACTGCGCGGCATGGACACACCCGGCGACCATGCCCGACTCGCCGACGAGGTCATGCCGTTCGCGACCAAGGCCTGGGCCGACCTGCACAACCCCGATCAGGGGATGGTCCGTTTCGAACACGACCACTACGTGAAGATGTGGGCCCTGACCCGGCCAGTCCTCGAAGCCGACTTCCTTTTCCTCGACGAGGCCCAGGACACCAACCCGGTCCTGGAAGAAGTCTTCACCGCCCAGCGCGGCCATGCCCAGCTCGTCATGGTCGGCGACTCCGCCCAGGCCATCTACGGCTGGCGCGGCGCCCGCGACGTGATGACCGGCTTCGACGCCACCCCTCTCACCCTGACCCGCTCCTTCCGCTTCGGCCCCCTGATCGCCGAAGAAGCCAACCGGTGGCTCACACTCGCCGACGCCCCCATTCGCCTGACCGGCAGCGAGACCATCCCCACCGAAATCGGCAGCCTCGAGCGGCCGGACGCGGTGCTGTGCCGCACCAACATCGGCGCCATGGCCGAAGTCATGCAACTGCTCGCCACCGGCCACCGCGTCGCGCTCGCCCGCGGAGGACGGCAGCTGGCCGCACTCGCCCTCGCGGCCCGCGACCTCAAGAACGGCCGCCGCACCTCCCACCCCGAACTCGTCCTCTTCGCTGCCTGGGGCGAACTGCAGGACTACGCCGCCCACGACCCCGCAGGACGTGACCTCCAGCCCTTCGTCGACCTCGTCGACACCCACGGCCCCGACGCCATCCTGGCCGCCGTCGACCAGCTCACCGATGAACAGCACGCCGACGTCACCGTCACCACCGCCCACACCGCCAAGGGCCGTGAATGGCCCACCGTCAAAATCGCCGACGACTTCCCCCCACCCAAGGACACCGACCAGCACGCCGCCCAAGGCCAGCCCATTCCGGAACCCGTCAGCGACACCGACGCCCGCCTCGCCTACGTCGCCGTCACCCGCGCCCGCCACCAACTCGACCTCGGCGGCCTCTCCTGGATCAACACCCACCCCACTGCAGCAAGCATGGGCTGAAGCCTGCCGAGGGGAGCGTCATAGCCTGCGCGGGGGTTACGCCCGGCTCCCCGCCGAGATGCAGGCCCACCGGCCAAAAGGAGGCCACTACGATGACATTCACGCCCGCAGAGCGAGAGGCGATCGCCGCCCACTCTGCCGCTCTGGGCCTGTCCGCTGATGAGTACATCCGTCGGACGGCAGCCGACCGAGCCCTGTCCTGGCAGCGCGAGCGGGAAACCTTCCACGCGGTGGCGCAACGACGTGGCTGCACTACCGACGAGCTCGTACAGCGCGGAACCCTCACCGACAACAGCCTCTAACCAGCCCGCGCCCATGGCCGCCGGGGACAGCTGCCACACGAGAGGTGCGGCTCGTCCGAGAAGACCACTGCCGGTGGCTGGCCCGCCGGTCCAGCCCCGTGCGCGTGCTCCGATGTCAGCGGCCAGTTGGATTTCCCCACTCGCGGCCACTTCGTCTCCCCACCACGGCTACTTCAATTCCCCACTGGCGGCCACTTCGTGTACGCAGCGTGAGGTCACCCTCGGCGTTGTTCGCCCCACCACGGCAGGATCGGAGGCAGGTCGCTGAGGCCGCGGGCCGGCCGCTTCGGCATCGGGGACTCCCCATCGTCCCCGTCCCAACGGCGCGCGTACTGGTCCGGGAGGCTGCCCCAGCCCCAGTAGGGAACCGGGCGGTCGGCCACCTCGCCGAGTTCCTCGAGGGGATCAATACGCTTCTCCGCCACCGTGCACAGGTGCGCCCAGTCATCGCCCATGTCGAAGACATAGGCGAACTGTTCGCCGGCCTGCAGCCTGTTCAGCTTGGTCACATGGCCGTCCACGGTGCCGTCCGGGGCCTCGCCGTCCCACCAGTCCAGCGGGCTGACGTGGGTGGCGTCGGACAACGTGAACAGGTGCAGGTGAGCCAAGTCCCAGCGTGCGAAGCCGAGATCGATGGCCGACGCGAGCTGCGCGAAGGAGTGCGACCGAGCAGCGGCGAACACCCGGCCGGGACGCGGCCACAGGTCCGCACCGTGACCGGAGACCAACTCCACCCGGATCGACAGCCAGGTACGAGCCACGTCATTAACCCCCTCATGCGCCAGATCCGCGAGCCAGCACCGAGGCTACTGAGTGTGACTGCGGACTGGGGAATCGAGCTGGCCGTACGTGGGGAATTTCTACTGGCCGCCGTCACTCCGACTTGCCCTCTGGCAGAAGGCACTGCTGACTGCCGCGCCCGGACCACACGCGTAAGATTCTCTATCGATAAAGCTGGCCTCGCAGGTCAGCAAGGCGTTATCCCCACGTAAGTAGGGGTCTCTCCACGGCCGCACCACCGGTGGCGTCACCACCTGGTTGTTCCCCACGCGGGTGGGGATCCGGCAAGCCGGCTGCTGAGCATAAGCGGGCGCCGGTCGAGCACAGCTTCTTGGACCTAGACGGGGCTCCGGGGCCAACCGGCCCGTGTGATGCGTTGGCTGGGCGGGCTGGTCGTTGTTCGACCCCTCCGGGGGTGGGCGTGCCAGCCACTCCCCCACTTTGAGGGTCACCGGGCGTTGGAGTATCGGATAGCTGCCGGTGCCGCACCGCCAGCTCCGGTGGCGGTGCGGATGCGTCCAGACGCCGGGCAGCGCTTCAGTCGGTGTGACGTTGGGTGGGGTCAAGGCGGCTGAGGACGGCGCGCACAATGTCCCGGCTGTAAGGAGGGAGCGGTGTGGCCGCGCCGCGTGGGGTGGGCGGGTTCGTCGGACCCGTGCTACCGGCTCCCTTCGAGCCGGGGCCGCCGTGCTGTTCCCGGAGCAGGTAGGTGATTTTGGCCCACTGGCGGAAGTTGCCGTGGCAGGCGACGTCGTCGATCCACAGCAGTTCGTCTGCGGGTACGTCCGCCCACAGCGGGTGGTACTCGGGGATGGTGGTGAGGACTTCGGCGGGTGTGAGGGGCTTGTAGCGCTGCCAGACGAGGATGCGGGAGTCCAGAGCAGGACGGTTCTTGATCTTCTGGTAGCAGGTTTCGGCGCCGACCAGGACGACGGCGAGGCGGGTGTCTTCGTCGTCCCAGAGCTCGCGGATGAATTCGAAGGCCCGTGTGTCCAGCCACTGGGCTTCGTCGACGACCAGGACGCGCGGGGTTTGCGACAGGGCTTCCTTGAGGATGGTTTCGCAGCGGGCGCTGTTGAGGGGGGCCTCGCCGGGCAGGTCGAGCTTTTTGTACAGGGAGGCGCGCAGGGCCTGGATTTTGGCGGAGCCGACTTTGATGCGCAGGGTGGTGTGGGGGGCGAGGTCGTCGAGGTGGCTGTTGACGGCGAAGGTCTTGCCCAGGCCGACGCCGCCGTGGACGCACATGATGGCGCCCTTGCCGGCGTCGGCGTTGAGGGTGGTGACAAGGTTGGCGTAGGTCTCTGCGCTGGCCTGGGTCAGCATGGCGCGGGCGCCTGGCAGGCCCATGTAGTGGTAGTTCGGGCCAGCGGTCGGCTGGTTTTCGGGCGTGGTGGTCGGGTGGGTCACTCGGTGTCCTGGGGTTTGGGGTCGGGCCGGGGCTTGGTCCAGCGGGCGGAGTCGGGCTGGGGCCGGTTGAGGAGGTCGGGCCGGGCCTCGGCCTGCAGGTGACCTTCCGGTGTCTGCAACTGGCGTAGCTGGGCGGCTGCCTGGCTGGCGGTGAGCCGGTTGAGGGGTTCGGGCGCGGCGGCGACGCTGGTGGCGGCGTAGCGGGGTGTGGCGTTCTTGCGTGCTCGGCGGGCTTTGGCGGCGTAGCGGTCGGCTTCGCGTCGGCGGGCGTTGCGCAGTGCGCGGGCTTGGCGGGGGCTCATCTCGTCGCTGCGGAAGGCGGGTCCGCGGTAGGTGAGGGTGTCGGCGTCGTAGAGTTCGACGCGGTGGTAGTGGTGGGGTTCGTGGCGCAGGCGGACCATCTCGCCGGCGCTTGAGTGGCCGTGCATCCAGTCGCCGACGTAGTAGGCGCTTTTCCAGCGGACGCCCTTGCTGGTGATCTTCCGGGGTGGGCCGGCATCGGTGAGGGTGTAGGTGTGCAGGTCGGCGGGGTCGAGAGTGTCGATGGGGGTGAGGTCGGCGTGCCAGGCCTGGGCGGGGGTGCGCCGGTGGAGGCGGGCGATGGTGTGGTCGTTGTTCCACCAGTCCACCCAGTCGAGGACGACGGTGACGAAGGTTTCGTAGTCGAGGAGGTCGTTAAGGGCCCATAAGGGCTGGCCGCGGCGGTCTCGGCGGCTTCGGGGGGTGTGGGCGTAGCCGGGCAGTCCTTTGAACAGCATGTGCTTGGCGGCGCCGTTGATGGCTTCGACGGTGCCTTTGAGGTGGGGGCTGTAGGGCGGCAGGACGATCAGTTCGGTGCCGAACTTTTTGAACGCCTCGTCCACGCACCTGCCCAGGAAGTCGCGGCCGCGGTCGGTGCGGATCTTGCGGGGGATGCCTCCGAAGGGCCGGTGGTGATCCGTGCAGAGGATGGCGTCGCGGGCGGCGGCCAGGATGGCGTCCTGGCTGGGCTGGTGGGGGGTGATGGCCAGCCCGCAGATGACGGCGGTGGTGTGGTCGATGAACCAGGTGATCCAGGGTTTGCGGCGGCGGCCGTCGATGTTGACGAAGACGCTGGCTTCGACGTGGTCGGTCTCCCAGACGTCGTTGCGGTTGCCGTGCGGGCGCAGGGCGTGCACGTCGTGTCGGCGGCGGGCGGCTTCGCCTCCTCTGAGGGCGGCACGCTGGCCGGGCGTGAGTTCCCGGTCTACGGCACGGTAAAAGGTTGCCTGTGATACACGGGGCGGGTTGCCAAAGATGCCGTCGGCGACGAGTTCGCGGTAGGTGGCTGCGGCGTTGCCGTTCCATCGGGCCAGGGCTTCGTGCATGGCCGGGGTGAGGGTGAAGTGGCGGCGGCCTTGGGGGGTGTAGGTGCCGTTGTGGGTGGTGGCGTTGTCCATCCAGCGGCGCACGGTGCGCCAGTGGACGGTGAAGGCGGCGGCGACGGTACGCACGTCGTAGTGGGTCAGGCGTTCGGCATTACGCAGGCGCAGTAGGCGGCGTACGGCGGCGGCGCGCAGGGAGGTGGTGTCGTAGGGGCCGTCGGGTGGTGGTGTGGCGGGCACTCGTCGGGGTCTTTCTTGGGGTGGCGCACGTCGGGGCGCGGGTGGGTCAGGCGGGGGCGAGGGTGAGCAGGCCGGCGCCGTAGGGCTTGCCGCGGCCGATGCCGGTGAGCAGGGCGTGGCTGAGTTGGTCGGGGTCGGTGATGGTGGCCAGGCCGTCGAAGCGGGTCAGTGCGTGCATGGGGCCGGGAGAGTGGGCTTGTTCGCCGGGCTTGTCGGCGCGGCGGCGTGTGCGGGGGAAGCGGGCGGGGGTGATGTCGGTGGTGGCCAGGGTGAGGCCGGCTTGGTGGGCGCGGCGCTGCCACCAGGCGAGGGCGTCGTCGCCGTAGAGCGCGACGATTTTTCTGCCGTGCTTGTTGTCGACGGGGTGGTGGTCGTCCAGGACGCGGCGGGCGGCGCTGGCGTTCGCGGTGATGCGGTAGCGCACCGCTCGGCCGGGGGTCAGGGCCTGGAACATGGGGTGCAGGGGTCGGGTTTCGGCGGTGCCGTAGTGGTGGGGCAGGCGGGTGAGGTCGGGCGGCTGGTGGGACTGGACGAGCAGGGTGGGTGGGGTGCCTTCGGTGGCGTCTTCCAGGCGGAAGAGCAGGCCGGCCTGCTGCCGGGGGTTTTCGCCGAGGTCGTCGGGGCCAGGAGCATCACGCTCTTGTGCAGGCTGACGGCGTCGGCCAGGTCACGGCGGGCGGCCGGGCTGGGGACTGTAAATCGTTCGGTGTAACTCCCGATCATGGAAGATGCACCGATGACCAGTGAGAACGTGGCCGAGCACGAGGTCGGCGAGTCGGCGGCGGCTGTGTCGGCGAAGGCCGTCGACGACCAGCTGATCGACGAGTTGGTGAGCCGGGCGCAGGCAGAGGGTCTGCAGCTGACCGGTGAGGGCGGGCTGCTCCAGCAGCTGACCAAGCGGCTGCTGGAGTCCGCCCTGGAGGGCGAGATCACCGACCACCTCGGCTATGACAAGCACGATCCGGCGGGCAAGGACGGCGGCAACTCCCGCAACGGCAAACGCTCCAAGACCGTGCTGACCGAGGTTGGGCCGGTGGAGATAGCCGTGCCCCGAGACCGGGACGGCTCGTTCGAGCCGAAGATCGTCAAGAAGCGGCAGAAGCGCCTGACCGGCGTCGACGAGATGGTGATCTCGCTTGCCGCGAAGGGCCTGACCACCGGCGAGGTCCAGGCCCACCTGGCCGAGGTCTACGGCGCCGAGGTCTCGCGGCAGACCATCTCCACCATCACCGACAAGGTCCTCGAGGGCATGGCCGAATGGCAAAGCCGCCCACTCGACGCCGTCTACCCGGTGGTCTTCATCGACGCCATCCACGTGAAGATCCGCGACGGCGCAGTCGCCAACCGGCCCATCTACGTGGCCCTGGCCGTGACCGTCGAGGGCCGGCGCGAGATTCTGGGCCTGTGGGCCGGCGACGGCGGGGAGGGTGCCAAGCACTGGCTGCACATCCTCACCGAGATCAAGAACCGCGGCGTCGCTGACGTGCTGATGCTCGTCTGCGACGGGCTCAAGGGACTGCCCGAGGCGGTGGAGACGGTCTGGCCCCGCACCATCGTGCAGACCTGCGTGGTCCACCTGCTGCGGAACTCCTTCCGCTATGCCGCCCGCCAGGACTGGGACAAGATCGCCAGGCTCCTCAAGCCCGTCTACACCGCGCCGACCGAGGAGGCCGCCCTGGACCGGTTCGCGGAGTTCGCCGACGCCTGGGGCAGGAAGTATCCGGCGATCGTCAAACTCTGGGAGAACGCGTGGGAGGAGTTCACTCCGTTCCTGCGCTTCGACACCGAGATCCGCCGCATCGTCTGCACCACGAACGCGATCGAGTCGGTCAACGCCCGCATCCGGCGGGCAGTCAAGGCCCGCGGACACTTCCCGAACGAGCAGGCCGCCTTGAAGTGCGTCTACATGGCCATCATGTCCCTCGATCCCACCGGCAAGGGCCAAGCCCGATGGACCATGCGCTGGAAGACCGCGTTGAACGCCTTCGACATCACCTTCGACGGCCGGCTCTCAGCGGCCCGCCACTAACCCAACCACCCCAGTTACACCGTTCGTTTGACAGACCC